>DAOUYN010000037.1 GCA_030666075.1 Actinomycetes bacterium
TGTCATTAAACGAATCGACTTTCCCTGGCCGGTCGTGCAGGCTGCTTGCCAGCACCACGAAAGACTGGACGGCTCCGGTTATCCCAATGGACTCAGGGGTGACGGGATAATCCTGGAAGCACGGATTCTAGCGGTAGCGGACGTCATGGAAGCGATGACCTCGCGGCGTGCGTATCGGGCAGCCATGAGCCTTGACGATGCCCTCGAAGAGATCTGTGTGGCCTCTGCGGCGCTGTTCGATCCTCGAGTAGCGGAAGCTTGTCGAGTCCTGTTCAAAGAGAAGATCTTTAATTTCTCCAGCATTTAATCTGCCCGTCGCGTTGCTCGTCTTTATTAATGGTCTCGCTCGGCTTCGCTTGAAAATGGGGAAACTATATAGTACAAATGTTTCTCGCGCATTCTAGCGCGCTTATAGAACAAGTCAGAGCTTGCCCAGGACTTCGCTTAGAAGTACGGCCCCATTTTTACTGTTCATCATGGGTCGGAATGGGTGTCGGAAAGATGCGAGGTGAGTATGGACAATCTAACTGAGATAAGGTGGCATGGGCGCGGCGGCCAAGGCGCGGTGACGGCGGCCAAACTGACGGCCGAAGCGGCTCTCAAGCTCGACCAGTATTTTCAGGCGTCGCCTGAGTATGGTCCGGAGCGGATGGGTGCCCCGATCCAAGCCTTCACGCGGATCAGCCCGGAGCCCATCAATATCCACTGTAATGTGACCAGCCCCGGGATCGTCGCGGTCCTGGATCCAACCCTGCTGGCGGTCGTCGATGTGACGCAAGGGATGCCCGACGATGGAGTATTGGTCATCAATTCGGAGATGTCCCCGGCAGAGGTCCGGGCGGCAAACAACTATGAAAAACAAAAGATCTTCACGGTAGACGCCTCTAAGATAGCGGCAGAATGTATCGGGCGGGCGATACCGAATACACCGATGTTGGGGGCGATGCTTAAAGCGACCCACATCATGGATGTAGAAAAAGTCGCCGAGCATATTCGCGCTTCCTTCGGTAAGAAGTTCAGTCAGGAGATCATCGACGGAAACGTGGAGGCGCTCACGCGGGCGTACGCGGAGGTGCAATCAGAGTGACTTGGGATATCAGCAACATCAAGAAATGGAAAGTCGGTGACCACCCGGCCGGGGTGACTATCCCCGAAGGTGGCACGGCGCACCAATATAAGACAGGCGGCTGGCGCTCCGAGAAGCCGGAATGGTTCGAGGATCGTTGCACGCACTGTATGATCTGTTGGATGTTTTGCCCCGATACTTCGATCGAGATCAAAGACGAAAAGATGGTAGGCATTGATTTCGATCATTGCAAAGGATGCGGCATCTGCGCCGAAGAGTGCCCGGTCGATGCTATCGAAATGAACGAGGAGGAGAAATAATGGCCAAGACAGTTGCTTTAACTGGAAACGTAGCTTGCGCGCAGGCGATGCGCCAAGCAGACCCCGATGTCGTTGCGGCCTATCCGATCACTCCCCAGACGACCATTGTCGAGGAGTTCTCCACGTATGTGGCCAACGGCCTGGTAAACACCGAGTACGTGACTGTTGAGAGCGAGCATAGCGCCATGAGCGCGAGCATCGGTGCTTCGGCGGCCGGCTCCCGGGTTATGACGGCCACCGCATCTCAGGGTCTGGCCCTGATGTGGGAAGAGCTGTATATCGCTTCAGCGTATCGGCTCCCGATCATCATGCACAACGTCAATCGGACCTTGTCCGGCCCCATCAATATCCATTGCGACCATCAGGATTCGATGGGCGCCAGGGATTCAGGTTGGATCCAATTGTTCTGCGAGAATGCTCAGGAGGCCTACGATACGACCCTGCAAGCGGTCCGCATCGCCGAAGATCATCGGGTCAAGTTGCCCGTCATGGTCTGCTTAGACGGTTTCATTATCAGTCACGCCATCGATCGTCTCGATATCCTCGACGATGATGTGGCGGCTAAGTTCGTCGGGGAGTTCGATGCCCCGATCACGATGCTGGACGCGAACAATCCGATCACCGTGGGTCCGTTCGACGGGCTCCACGGGTCCTTCTTTGAATTCCGTCGCGACCAGGAGCTGGCCACACTCGGCAGTGTGCCGGTCATTGAGGAAGTCGGCAAAGAGTACGGACAGATATCCGGGCGCGAATATGGTCTCTTTGAAGCATACAAGTTAGACGATGCCGAGGTCGCGATCGTCGTCCTCGGTTCGGCCGCGGGAACGACCCGGGTCGTTGTCGATAAGCTCCGGGAGTCTGGTATCAAAGCGGGCCTGCTTAAGTTGAGGAGTTTCCGGCCGTTTCCCGCCGAGCAGATCGCCGAGGCGTTGGCCGGTGTCAAAGCGGTGGCGGCGCTCGACCGCTCACTTTCGCCGGGAGCTATCGGGGCTCCTCTCTTTCAAGAGATCCGCTCGGCCCTCTACGATCAAGCTTCGCGGGTGCCGGTTATTAATTACATTTATGGCTTGGGCGGGCGCGATGTTTCCATGCCCAACCTAGAACAAGTCTTTAACGACCTGAGCCAGGTAGCGAAGAGCGGGCAGACCGGTCCGGTCATCAGATACCTCGGGCTGAAGGAATAGATGACGATATGACAAGTCTAAGAGAACTGACTCATAAAGAAGATTATCTGACCGGCGGACACCGGCTTTGCGCGGGATGCGGGCACTCCATCGCTACCCGGCAGATATTGATGGCTGCCGACAAGCCGGTGGTTGTCGGTTGCGCCACAGGATGTTTGGAAGTTTCTACGACGATCTACCCCTACACCGCCTGGAAGTGCAGCTTTATCCATAATGCGTTCGAGAATGCGGCGGCTACTATCAGCGGTGTCGAGGCGGCCTATAATGCCCTGCGCCGTCGCGGCAAAGTCGATAGCGAGTTCCGTTTCGTCGCCTTTGGCGGCGACGGCGGCACCTATGACATCGGTCTTCAGTCGCTCAGCGGGGCTTTGGAGCGGGGCCATAAGATGGTCTACGTCTGCCTCGACAACGGCGCGTATATGAACACCGGCATCCAGCGTTCCAGCGCTACGCCTAAGGGTGCGTGGACGACCACGACGCCGGTCGGCAAGGTCGAGTCCGGCAAACCGCAAAAGAGGAAAGACCTGACGGCTATCGTGGCGGCCCACGGTATCCCGTATGTGGCCCAGGCATCGATAAGCAACTGGAAAGATCTCCAGAGCAAGGCGACGAAGGCCTTCGCCGCTGATGGTCCGGCTTTCTTGAACGTGCTGAGCCCCTGTCCGCGTGGCTGGCGCTTTTCTTCCGATATGACCGTCAAGATGGCTAAAGCGGGCGTACAGACACGCTTTTGGCCGCTTTTTGAAGTCGAGAACGGTGAGTGGAAGCTGAACGTCAAGGTCCGCGACCCTAAGCCGATCGCCGACTGGCTGAAGCCCCAGGGGCGCTTCAAGCATCTTTTGGCCCCCGGAAATGAAGAGCTCCTGGCCGAGATACAGGCCGATGTCGACGCCAACTGGGACCGATTATTGCGCCGCTGCGGCGTCACTGAATAGCTCTTTTTTCACTAACTACTAACTAAATATATAGGGACGCCCGCGAGAATCAGTTTTGAGAATCTTGTGGGCGTTCCTTTTTCAGCGTTTACCATAGCGACCTGCGGGTACGTTCGAATTGTAGGGAAAGGGGTGATGACGATGAGAGAGCAGTATCGTCTCTTGCGAGTTATGGCGGTCATTCTTAAAGTTCTGGCCTGGCTGGCGGTAGCTGTGGCCGTATTCGTGAATACACTGCTGGCGGTAGGGCTGGCGCTTGTCGTGGCACCGCAAGCGGGAGCGTTTCTTGGGTTTGTGGCCGGTCTTAGCGCGTGGATCTTGCTGGCTGCGTATGCGTTGGTCATTTTCGGAACGCTTTATACGATTTCGGAATCGGTGTACCTCCTCTTCGATGTAAACGCGGAAGTACATTCGACCGAAGACAAGGTGAGGCAAATCAGGCCGGCGGCCTGATTTGCGATTGTTTATCCGTTCTTTAGCGCGGGTAGCTTCATAACGAAGAAAAAAAGGGGTGAGTGAAATGGCGGAAAAATATCGGATATTGAGGACCATGGCCGTTGTTTATAAGGTCTTGGCTTGGGTGTCACTAGTGATAGGTATCGGAATGAGCATTGCGGCCTTAGCAGCTGGGAGCGTTATCGCCCAACAGCTAGGGGCAGCCGGTGCGGCCGGCGGAGGCTTCTTAGCATTCGTTGGGATACTTATCTATTCATTGGTAACTTTCGGTTCTCTGTACGCGCTCTCCGAGGGCATCTCACTGCTCTTTGATATCGAGTATCAGACCGAGACGACCAAGGATGAGATGCGCGACATCAAGAAAGCGGCCTAGTAGGCTCAGAACAAGGACTTTTAAAGCGGCGCTTCGGCGCCGCTTTTTCTTGCCCGCTTTTTCTGGTGAAGGTACAATAACCAGGTTGTCGACGCGAGATGACTGGTTGGTATGTCTATAATCGTTCAAAAGTATGGTGGCACCTCTGTGGCCGATACCATGCATATTCAAAATGTGGCCCGCCGCATCATCGCCACGAAACAAGCGGGCCATCAAGTAGTGGTGGTCGTCTCCGCGATCAGCGGCACTACTGACGACCTCGTGAAGATGGCTTATGAGCTCAACCCGCGTCCCGCCGAGCGGGAGATGGATATGCTTCTCGCCACAGGCGAGCAGATATCGATCGCGCTTTTGAGCATGGCTATCGCCGGCCAAGGGCATGACGCGATATCGTTCACGGGCGCCCAGGTCGGCATAGAGACCGATCGCAGTCACACCAAGGCCCGGATAGTGAACGTTAAGGCGGCCAGGCTTGAGGAGGCCTTAGCGCAAGGTAAAATAGCTATCGTGGCCGGGTTTCAGGGTGTTACCGACAGCTCAGATATCACCACCCTCGGGCGCGGCGGTTCCGATACGACCGCGACCGCTATCGCCGCCAAGTTGGGGGCTGAACTCTGCGAGATATATACGGACGTCGCCGGAGTCTACGCCGCGGACCCGCGTGTGGTCGCGGGGGTCCGGCAACTCAAACGAGTATCTTACGATGAGATGCTGGAGATGGCGGCCACCGGAGCCAAAGTCCTCCAATTGCGGGCCGTTGAATACGCTCGCAATCACGGGGTGCGGATTGCGGTAAAATCAAGTTTCGATGATAGCGAAGGAACTCTGATCGGAGAGGTGGAAGAGAGCATGGAAAAGGCCATCGTAAGCGCGGTAACCCATGACGCCGATGAGTCGAAGATAACTATATTCGGTGTGCCCGATCATCCGGGTATCGCCGCGACTGTTTTTAGGGAACTGGCCGATGAGCACATCAACGTTGACATGATCATTCAAAACGTCAGCGAGGATGGGATAACCGATATCTCCTTCACCGTACCTGGTGAAGATCTTGTTCGCGGCCGCGCTGTGGTCGACGGGCTCGTCGGCACGCTTGAGGCCCGCGGTTCGGCGTGCGATGAACGGATCGCAAAGGTCTCGCTAGTGGGGGCCGGCATGAAAAGCCACCCGGGCATCGCAGCTAAGATGTTCGAGATAATGGCCGAGGAGAAGATCAATATCGACATGATCAGCACTTCGTCCATCAAGATATCGTGCGTGATCTCGGAAGACGAGGTAGAGCGCGCTGTCAGAGCCCTTTACGACGGCTTCGGATTGGGCCAAGAGCTTCAGGCCAAAGAGTGAAGGCGGCCGGCGGGTATAAAGTCGCCATCGTCGGCGCTACCGGCTTGGTTGGAGAGGAGATGCGCGCCGTCTTGCAAGAGCGGCGTTTTCCTGTCCGGGAGCTCAAGTTGCTGGCGTCGTCCCGGTCGGCCGGGCGGACTTTGAGCTGGGGCGATAGGCAAGTAGAGGTCGAGACGCTGATAAGCGATTCATTCACCGGTGTCGATATCGCTCTCTTTTCCGCCGGTTCCGGCGTCAGTCTGGATTACGCGCCGGCGGCCCGGGACGCGGGCGCCGTGTCCATCGATAATAGCAGCGCGTGGCGGATGGATCCGGATGTCCCTTTGGTCGTTCCCGAAGTCAATTCGGGTGCCTTGGCTGATCACGGCGGGATAATAGCCAACCCGAACTGTTCGACCATCCAGCTGGTCGTGGCGCTCAAGCCGCTTCACGATCTGTGGAAGATGAAGCGGGTCGTCATTTCTACGTATCAAGCGGTTTCCGGTACCGGTCGCGAGGCAGTCGATGAATTGCTCGAACAGACGCGGGACATTCTGGCGGACCGCGCCCCGCGGGCAGACATATATGCGCACCCTATTGCTTTCAATCTTTTTCCACATATCGATGTCTTCCAGGATTCAGGGTATTCGAAGGAAGAGATAAAGATGATTGCCGAGACCCGCAAGATAATGGGTCTGCCGCAGCTGCGCATAACGGCCACTGCCGCTCGCGTACCCGTCGTGACCGGCCATAGTGAATCGGTAAATATCGAATTTGAGCGGGAGATCGATCTGGCGCAAGCACGGCAAGTCCTGGCCGACTCTCCCGGCATCACTTTACTGGATGACCCCGAGACCGACAGTTACCCGACTCCCTTGGCGGCGGCCGGCACAGATTCTACTTACATTGGTCGGTTGCGCCGGGATGAGTCCGTCGAGAACGGGCTGAACCTTTGGGTCGTCGCCGACAATCTTCGCAAGGGTGCGGCCCTCAACGCCGTCCAGATAGCCGAAGTCTTAGTCGACCGGGACTGGTTGCGCTAGACACCGCTCATATGGCGAATCTTTGATGACTGGTGCGGCGCAACAAGAGCGGTTCCGCGAAGGGATCCGTCTGTCGTGGGTGAGCATCGGCGGCAATGTGCTGCTAACGCTCTTCAAGTTCGCCGCCGGTATTCTCGGTCATAGTCAAGCGATGGTCGCCGACGCAGTGGAATCTCTGAGCGACGTCGTCTCCCAGACCGGAGTCCTCATCAGTTTGCGAATATCCCGCAAGCCGGTCGATTGGGATCACCCTTACGGCCACGGGCGTGCCGAGTCTATAGCCACCGGCTTGATGGCCGTGATGATCGCCGCGGCCGGTGTTCTCATCTTAATGCGCACGATCGTATCTATCGCTTCCAGGGATACTGAGGTCCCGGGCTTGATCGCGCTCGTCGCCGTGGTCGTCGTGATCTTTGTCAAAGAGGGTCTCTATCAGGTCGTCTCCCGCGCAGCCCGACGCCACCGGAGTACGTTGCTGATGGCCGGGGCGCTAGATCATCGTAAGGATGCCATAACGTCCCTGGCGACCCTTGTCGGTATCGCCGGGGCCCGCGCCGGTTATCCGCTCATGGATCCGCTGGCCGCCGGGCTCACGTCGCTTATCATCCTCAAGCTTGCGTACGATGTGGCCGGGACAGCCGGCCGGGAGCTGATGGACAGGGTTCCCGAGGACGAGACGATGGGTCAGATTACCTCGATC
>DAOUYN010000126.1 GCA_030666075.1 Actinomycetes bacterium
GACCATTATGACCCGCAGGTCGCTATCACCAAAGACCATCTGCAGATCCGCGTCGACGCGGTCCTATTTTTTAGGATCATCGATCCGAAGAAGTCCATCTATGACGTCGAAGACTACAAGACCCAGGTGGAGACTTTGACCGTGTCGACGTTGCGAAACGTTATCGGCGGCACGACTCTGAGTGAATGCCTCAGTAACCGCGAGATGATCAACGCCAAGTTAAGAGAGGTCCTGGACGAGAACACCGGCCGCATGGGCGTGAAGGTAACTGAACTGCAGATCAAATCGATCGATCCCCCGCAAGATTTCCGTGAAGCCATGGAGAGAGAAAAGCGGGCGGAAATAGACCGGAACGCCGCCATTCTGACTGCCGAGGGAGAAAAGATCGCCGCCATCAACCGAGCTGAGGGTGACAAAGTGGCCGCGATCACGAGGGCGGAAGGCGAGCGAGAAGCGCTGCGGACGCGTGCCGAGGGTGAGCGGGATGCCGCTCGGCTCCAAGCTGAAGGTAAAGCTCAAGCCTATGCCAGCCTTTTCACCGCCATCAAGGATGCCGGGATAGACGCCTCGGTGCTGTCGATCCGCTACATCGAAGCCCTAGAGAAAGTGGCCAACGGCAATGCCACCACCCTGATTATGCCCTCCGACTCATCGAATGTCCTGGGGGCGGTGGCCCAACTGACGCAAACGATGTCGGCGGTCGCGGCCGGCGCCGGTGCGGGCGACCCGGGAAAAACCGGGATCGGGGTCGCCAAGGGAAGGAAAAAAGCCGGCCAGCCGGAAGCTGTCTTCCCTCAAGAACCGGTCGATCCAAATATCCCGCCGGCCTAGAGGCCTCAAATGCTCGAGCTGATATTCGCGCTGTACACGCTCTGGTCGCACATTCTGCACTTGCTCCATCTGTGGAATGAAGTCCCGCTTCCTTTGCGCTGGGCCGGGACCGGCTTTATCCTCCTATTCATAGAGTTGAACACGGGCCGGGCGCTGGCCATCGTGCTCGCCGCCGCGGCCTTCCTCACTGTCATCCCGGCGCTCATCCTCCCGCCTGAGACGCTCGGGCTCCAGATCTTCTTCTTTCTGCTCACCGCCGGCATCGGGATCTACAATCGTCCCATGCTGCTGAAGATGTATGTCGGAGACCGGGATCTGCATCCCGAGACAACGGAACGGATGCTGGGACGCCCGGCCGTCTGTGTAAAGCCGATAAACGGCCACCTCAAATCCGGGTTGGTGCGCGTTGCCGGCCACGAATGGCCGGCGCTGGCCATCGAGAGCCACACGATCATCAGCGGAGCGAGTGTCCGCATCGTCGGCAGATGCGACGGCGTCTTACTAGTCGATGTCGACGAGATCGGCAAAAGTACAGTGGTGGGGCCGGGACCAAAACTCGCCGGCAGAGCCGGTATATGGGCAGGTCCCGCCGCGGTGACGATTGCCAAGAGGGACTGGCCGGCGATGGCCTGGCCGCCCAGCACACCGCTTGAAAAGGGAAAACCGGTGACGATACTAGGCGGTAATAGCCAGGTTCTGATAGTGGAACCTCAGCGCGAGCCCGGACATCACCAGGAAGCAGTCGGCGGCGTTGAAGCGGCCCACACCGCCGTTGGAATATGTAAGGAGACAGTACAGGGCCTGGCCGAACCGGGCACCGTGCTTCATCACGGGGTTCTGTGGCGAGCCCGGGCCGACCGGACGACTGAGGTCATCGCCGCAGGCGAGCGCGTGCAGATAATGGAACGAGATGGGGCCGTGCTGATAGTGCGTCGGTCCGAGACTTTATGATCAAGTGTCGAGGGACGCGTCGGCCTTGAGTATGAACATCAGCTCCGCTGAGGCGACGGTCTTACCGTCTACCGTGGCCTCAGCGACTCCCTTGCCAAAAGTCTTTCGAGCCTGTGTGATCTCGACGCTAAGCGTCAGCTGATCGCCGGGCTTCACTTCTTGCTTGAACCTGACTTTGTCGATGCCGGCGAAGAGCACGAGCTTACCTCGGTTTTCCGGCACGCTTAGGGTGGCGACGACACCGACTTGCGCCAGTGCCTCGACTATCAGGACCCCCGGCATGACCGGATAGTCCGGGAAGTGCCCGGCGAAGAACCATTCGTTGCCGGTGACATTCTTCAGGCCGACGGCGGACTTACCCGGCTCCACTTCAAGGATGCGGTCTACGAGTAAAAAGGGATAACGGTGGGGGATGAGCGCCTTTATTTCTTCGATGTCCATCTAAGAGAGCCCGGCCCGAGTATCGGGGACATCGGAAATCGAGACAGCTGGTTTTGGGTCGTCGGCCGCTATGGGGACCACCGAACTGTCCCCGACCAGCTCGATCTCGGCCCCCAGCGCCCGCAGGCGTCCGGTAAGGTCCTCGTAGCCCCGCTCGATATGGTGGATATCGGATATCTCGACGCGTCCTCGCGACGCCAACCCGGCGATGACCAAGGCGGCCCCGGCCCGCAAATCCGGTGCTTTGACCGAACCGCTGCCGAAACGGCGGTCGCCATTGATGACTGCATGATGATTGCTGACCTCGATATCGGCGCCCAGCTTGGTAAGTTCCTGGACGAATGTAAACCGGTTCTCGAAGACATTCTCAGTGATAACGCTCTTGCCGGCGGCCAGTGAAAGCAGGACCATGAACGGAGCCTGCATGTCCGTCGGAAAGCCCGGATATGGCAAGGTCGATATATTGGCTGCTTTATCGGGAGACCCCTTCACGTTGACGGCCTTGTCGCTGACCGTCACTTCGCACCCGCACTGGCGCAACTTTTTGATTATCATGCCCAAGTGGGCCGGCCTCACGGAACTGACCGTCACGTCCCCGCCGGTAGCGGCAGCGGCCACCATGAAGGTGCTGGCCTCGATACGGTCGGGGATGACGGGGAACTCGGCTCCGTGCAACTGTTTAACGCCCTCTATGACCAGTGTGGAACTACCCGCCCCGCTGACCCGGGCGCCCATCTTATTCAAACAATCGGCCAGATCGACGATCTCCGGCTCGCGAGCGGCATTCTCGATGATAGTAGTCCCTTTGGCGAGGGTCGCGGCCATCATGATGTTCTCCGTCGCACCGACACTCGGAAAATCGAGCGGCACACGGGCGCCAACTAGTTCATCGGCCCGGGCCTCGATGGCCGCCTGGTCGACATCTATGTGTACTCCCAGTTTTTCCAGGCCGCGGATGTGAAGGTCTATCTTGCGCATCCCGATATTGCACCCGCCGGGCATAGCCACCCTGGCCCGACCTAAACGGGCAACGAGCGGCCCCAAGACGATGATCGAGGCGCGCATCATGCTGACCTGGTCGTAGGGCGCCTCATGGTTGAGGGACCCGCCGCCGCTGATATCTATCCTATCCGCCCGCCGCTCGACCACGCGCCCTAAACCGCGCAGGACTTCGCTCATGACTTCTACGTCTCTGATGACGGGGACATTGGTCAGAGCGATAGGTTCTTCGGTCAACAACGAAGCCGCCATGACCTTGAGGGCGGAATTCTTGGCCCCGACGATTCTCACCGACCCGAGGAGCGGCCGGTTGCCCTGGACTACGATCTGTCGCAAAAAGCCTCCACTATTCTTCGGCCTCAATGACATTGATTATTCCGTAAAGCATAGCAAAGAAACGCAACAAGCGCTAACAACATCGCCTGCTCACTATCGCGCTCTACCGCGACACTCGAGCGCCCGCGCGGCGGCAACGCTCCAGACCCTCCTGGGTGATCTCATACTTGTCCGGCGCCCCCGGCGTCTCGGCGCAGCGACTAAAGTATTTCGCGGCGCCGGCCCAGTCGCCGTTAGCTTCATAGATCCTTCCAGCCAGAAATAGCAGTTCCCGATAATCGTAAAAGGTCTTGACCTCGCGGGCCACCCGTTTGCAGGCAGTCTTGAGAGACCCTGTCTCCAGAAGGCACGTACAAATACGTAGCGCCAGCAACGACCTTAGGTGCAGGTTCCCGCTCTCAACGAGACGGTCCGCCTCAAGAAATGAGTCGAGGCCCGGCCCCCAGTCACCGATGCGCGCATACTCCTCGCCGAGATAATAATGGAGTGCGGCGTT
>DAOUYN010000059.1 GCA_030666075.1 Actinomycetes bacterium
ATCATCGTCAATAATGAGAAAAGAATGCTGCAGGAGGCTGTCGACGCTCTATTCGATAACGGCCGCCGCGGCCGTCCGGTCATCGGTCCTGGAAACAGGGCATTGAAATCGCTGAGCGATATGCTCAAGGGAAAACAAGGACGTTTTCGCCAGAACCTGCTTGGTAAGCGCGTCGACTATTCGGGCCGATCGGTTATTGTTATCGGCCCGAGTCTAAAGCTGCACCAATGCGGCCTACCTAAGGTTATGGCGCTGGAGCTCTTCAAGCCGTTTGTGATAAAGCAACTCGTCGATCTTGGCGAGGCGCCGAACATAAAGAATGCCAAGCGGATGGTCGAGCGCGGGAACCCGGTCGTTTGGGATATTCTCGAGGACGTCATCAAAGACCATCCAGTCATGCTGAACCGGGCTCCGACCCTGCACCGTCTAGGTATCCAGGCTTTTATCCCGATACTGGTGGAGGGTAAAGCCATCCAGATACACCCGCTTGTCTGCACTGCTTTCAACGCGGATTTTGATGGCGATCAAATGGCGGTCCACCTGCCCTTGTCGGTCGAGGCTCAGAGTGAGGCGCGCACGTTGATGCTTTCAGTCAACAATATTCTCTCGCCGGCTCATGGGCGGCCACTGGCCGTTCCGACTCAGGACATGGTCTTGGGGATCTACTCCCTGACGGTGGCCAAAGAGGGAGCCAAGGGCGATGGGACTATCTTCACCGGTATGGACGAGGCCGTGGTGGCAGTGGAGACCGAAGAAATCGATTTACAGGCCATTATCAAAGTCCGCTACAAGGGCGAGGTATTGGAGACGACGACCGGGCGCCTCATCTTCAATGACGCCTTCCCGGACGATCAAGAATACATCAACATCGATGTTGACAAGAAGGGCATGAACGCCCTGGTAGAGGAGTGCTCAGAGCGGTATGACTCTGAGACGCTGGCCGAGCTGCTCGATAGATTGAAGTACCTCGGGTTCCATTACGCGACCAAGGCCGCGTTCAGTATCGGTCTGGAAGATATCGTGGTCCCGCCGAACAAGTGGGAGATCCTCGACAAGCCTGAAGAAGAGGTCGAGAAGATCAAGCGTCAGTTCCGGCGAGGCTTGATCACCCGCGAGGAGAGTCATCAGCGTGTAGTCAATATCTGGACGAAAGCGACGGATGATGTCTCGGCGGCGATGGAAGCTAACTTCGACAGGTTCAATTCGGTCTACATGATGGCCAATTCCGGCGCTCGAGGTAACGTCAAGCAGATCCGGCAACTAGCCGGGATGCGAGGTCTTGTCGCTAATCCAAAAGGTGACATCATCGACCGTCCGATCAAAGCTAATTTCCGCGAGGGCCTGACCGTTCTCGAGTACTTCATTTCCACGCATGGGGCTCGTAAGGGCCTGGCGGATACGGCGCTCAGAACGGCCGACTCAGGCTACTTGACCAGACGTTTGGTTGACGTTGCCCAGGATCTGATCGTCCGCTCGGATGACTGTGGGACAAAAAAGGGCATCGAAGTGTCGCTCCTCGATATCGAAGGTGATCCTAACCGCACGCTGGTCGGGCGCGTCACGAGGGAAAATATCCCCGACGTTGAGACCGGCGAGGTGGTCGTGAAAAAAGGCAAGGTCGTCCGCCGCAGTGATCTGGAGAGGATAGGGCGCGACGCCGAGCAGCGCGGCATTGCCGTGCGGTCAGTCGAGGTCTGCGAGGCTACCCAGGGCGTCTGTCGGAAATGCTTCGGAAACAGCTTGGCTAGCGGACACATGGTCGATATCGGTGAGGCGGTCGGTATTATTGCCGCCCAGTCCATCGGCGAGCCGGGGACGCAGTTGACGATGCGGACCTTCCACACCGGTGGTGTCGCCGGTGAAGATATCACTCACGGTCTACCGCGTATCGTCGAGCTTTTTGAGGCGCGCAAGCCGAAGGGTGAGGCGATCATGTCCCAGGTCGATGGGATCATCCAGGTCGAAGAGTCTGAAAAAGGTAAGCAGATATTGGTGACGACAAGCGAGGGCGAAGAAAAAGCCTATCCGGTATCGCGCCGGGTTCGGATGCGGGTAAAAGATGGCGACAAGGTAGAGGCTGGAGACAGACTGACCGAGGGCTCACTTAACCCTCACGACATCCTCGAGGTCAAGGGGCCGCGAGACGTAGCACAATATATAGTCAACGAGGTCCAGGAAGTCTACATGTCCCAGGGTGTCGATATTGACGACAAGCATATCGAGTTGATAGTCAGGCAGATGATGCGCAAGGTGACTATTGTCGAAGCCGGCGAAAGCGACTTGCTCCCCGGGCAACTCATAGACAGGTTGGCTTTCGATCGGATCAATCGTGAGCTGAAGGGAGAAGGGCTGGAGCAGGCGAGTGCGGAGCAGGTGCTATTGGGGATAACAAAAGCCTCGCTGGCGACAGAGAGCTTCTTGTCGGCCGCTTCTTTCCAGGAGACGACCAGAGTGTTGACTGACGCCGCTGTATCCGGGCGGGTTGACCCACTCGTTGGTCT
The DNA here is from genome assembly GCA_030666075.1 of Actinomycetes bacterium. Taxonomy (GTDB): domain Bacteria; phylum Actinomycetota; class Aquicultoria; order CAJVYJ01; family JAUVQD01; genus DAOUYN01. Next base: position 2,502 of record DAOUYN010000059.1, read on the forward strand.
CAAAGAAAACGTGATCATCGGTAAGCTGATCCCAGCTTCGACCGGGATGAGAAAATATCGTAACATCCGGCCTGTTTATCAAGGGCCAGAGGAGGAAGATATCTTCTTGAAACTACCCGCGGCCCAGGCCCGGGATGAAGATGGTTTGGCCGAATCGGCAGGATCGGGAGCGCCGGGAGATTCACCGACGCCATTGAAGATATAAGAAGGGGCAGCCGGTCGCCGGAGATTTTTTCAGGCGGTCATTGACAGTCAAGATGCCAGCTGCTATATTTCGTCCTTGTGGCTGGTAAACGGTCGTCTGTCTAGTCGCTCTCAACGTGGGGAATAGACGAGACAGTAAGGTAAGAAAGGAAAGCATTGCCGACGATATCTCAGTTGGTCCGGAAAGGGCGGACCAGAATAAAAAAGAAGTCAGCGACGCCTGCACTAAAAGGCGCACCGCAGAAACGCGGCGTTTGTACGCGCGTTTACACAACCACTCCAAAGAAACCGAACTCAGCCCTGCGCAAAGTGGCGCGAGTCCGCCTGGTCAACGGGATGGAAGTCACATCTTATATCCCGGGGATCGGACACAACTTACAGGAGCACTCGATTGTCCTGGTTCGCGGGGGCCGAGTGAAAGATCTTCCGGGTGTTAGATACAAAGTAGTGCGGGCGGCCCTGGACGCCAGCGGCGTTGCCGATCGGAAACAGGCCCGCTCAAAGTACGGCACGAAAGCGGGGGCGTAGCACATGTCTCGTAAAGCCGCCGCAACTAAACGTCCCGTTACGCCAGACCCCAGGTACAATAATCGCCTGGTATCGCAGCTCGTAAATCAAGTACTGCAGGGCGGCAAGAAGAGTGTTGCGGAAAAGGCTGTGTACGAAGCTTTTGACATTATCCAACAACAAACGGGTAATGACCCGGTAGCTGTCTACAAAAAAGCTATCGACAATATCCGCCCGCAGCTCGAGGTCAAATCGAGACGGGTCGGGGGAGCCACCTACCAAGTACCGATCGAAGTCTCAGGGCGGCGAGCTACGGCTCTGGCGCTGCGGTGGATGGTGGGATTTGCTAAAGACCGGCGTGAGAAGCGACTGGCTGAGAAGTTAGCCGGAGAGATCCTGGATGCTCAGACCGGCCAGGGAGCTTCCATCAAGAAGCGCGAAGATGTCCACAAGATGGCCGAAGCCAACCGGGCATTTGCGCATTATCGCTGGTAGAGTACGGGAATGGAGTCGATAGTCACCCAAATCAAGTAGAGTAGCCGGTCGCGGCCAGCAGAGCAGCGACCTTCAGCACTACGAGAAGCAGATGACACCGACTATACAGGGAGCGTATGAAGACTAAATTAGAAAATATTAGAAACATCGGGATCATGGCCCATATCGACGCCGGTAAAACGACGACGACTGAGCGTATTCTGTATTACACCGGACGGACCTATAAGATCGGGGAAGTTCACGAGGGTACAGCGGTCATGGACTGGATGGAGCAAGAGCAGGAGCGTGGCATTACGATCACATCCGCTGCAACCACCTGTTCGTGGCGCGATCACACAATAAATATAATAGATACGCCCGGGCACGTGGACTTCACTGTCGAGGTAGAACGTTCTCTGCGGGTACTCGATGGAGCCGTGGCCGTCTTCAGTGCGGTCGAAGGTGTAGAGCCGCAGTCAGAGACGGTCTGGCGCCAAGCGGACAAGTATGGTGTACCCAGGATGGCGTTCATTAATAAAATGGATCGCATCGGCGCCGATTTCGCGAATGTTATCGCCATGATGAAAGACAGGCTTAAGGCGAACGCTGTCCCTATCCACTTGCCGATCGGGGCGGAAGAGGATTTCGTGGGCATCGTCAACCTTGTGACGATGAAAGCCCGGATCTTTAAGGATGAGACGGGCCAGAAATGGGATGACACCGATATACCGGACGAGTTGGCCGATGAGGCGGAAGAGGCCCGCGGCCACTTACTCGAGGCAGTCGCTGAATATGACGATGATCTGATGAACTCATATCTCGAAGGCGACGATATCGACGAAGACCGGTTGCGCGTGGCGATCAGAGCGGCGACCTTGAGCCTTGAGGTGATCCCGGTTACGTTGGGGACAGCCTTTAAGAACAAGGGTGTTCAACTATTACTTGACGCGGTCGTCGACTTCCTGCCCTCACCTATCGATGTGCCTTCGATCATCGGATTTCATCCGAAGACCGAGGAAGAAGAGGTGCGGCGCCCCGCGGACGACGAGCCGTTTTGCGCTTTGGCATTTAAAGTCATGACTGACCCATATGTCGGTAAGCTCACGTTCTTTCGGGTCTACTCCGGCAGGCTTGCGGCGGGTTCTTATTTGTTCAACTCAAACAGTGGAGCGAAAGAGCGGGTCGGACGGATCCTGCAGATGCACGCTAATACTAGAGAAGATATAGATGAGGTCAGCACGGGCGATATTTGTGCCGCCGTTGGCCTAAAGAAGACTGCGACAGGCGAGACTCTATGCGCGCTGGAAAAACCGATAGTCCTGGAGTCGATGGTCTTTCCTGATCCGGTGATCTCCGTGGCTATCGAGCCCAAGACCAAGGCCGACCAAGATAAACTCGGCAGCTCCATGGCGAAACTGGTCGAGGAGGATCCGACGTTCAGGGTCCGATTCGATGAAGAGACCGGCCAGACGATCATCGCCGGGATGGGCGAACTCCATCTTGAGATAATCGTTGATAGGTTATTGAGGGAGTTCAAGGTCGGCGCCAATGTCGGGCGTCCGCAGGTCGCGTACCGTGAGACTTTGCGCAAACCGGTAACGAAAGTTTCCGTCAAGTTCGCTAAGCAGACCGGCGGTAAAGGGCAGTTTGCCCACGTAGTTATCGATCTCGAGCCGGGCGAGACCGGCTCCGGTTTTGTGTTCGAAAATAAGATAACCGGCGGCTCCATTCCGCGGGAATACATCCCGGCGGTCGAGAAAGGCATCATCGGGGCGATGGAAAGCGGCATCCTGGCCGGCTACCCGACGGTCGATGTTAAGATCGTCTTGGACGATGGTTCGTATCACGAAGTCGACTCCTCGGAGATGGCTTTTAAGATAGCTGGTTCTATGGCCTATAAGCAGGCCGCCAAGAAAGCCAAACCGGTCCTTTTGGAACCGGTCATGGATGTAGAGGTGGTTGTGCCCGAGGACTTTCTCGGAGAGGTCATGGGCGATCTGAACGGGCGTCGCGGTCGGATAGAAGGTATCGACAGCCGCGCCGGCTCACGGGTCGTCTCAGCAATGGTCCCCTTGGCCAAGATGTTTGGCTATGCGACAGATCTGCGCTCGCGGACCCAGGGCCGGGCGACCTTTTCCATGCAGTTCGATAAGTATGACGAGGTGCCCGCTAGTATCGCCGAAGAGATCATCAGTAAAGCGCAAGGCGATGTCTCGCTGTCAGCATCGAACGGTTAGCAGGCAGGTTATAGTAAGTAGTTAGGTTAGATATCAGCATCCGAAAACGGTTGCTTGAGAAGTTTAAAGCTGGTAAGTAGAGGGAGGCAATATGGCGAAAGCTAAATTCGAGAGAACGAAGCCGCATATGAACATCGGCACCATCGGTCATGTCGACCATGGTAAGACGACGTTGACCGCGGCCATCACCAAATGTCTGGCAGCCAAGGACGGCGGGGTAGAGGCAGTCGATTTCGCAGATATCGACAACGCCCCGGAAGAGAGAGAGCGTGGCATCACCATCGCCATCGCCCATGTCGAGTATCAGACCGACGGTAGGCATTATGCCCACGTTGATTGTCCGGGCCATGCCGACTATGTAAAGAACATGATCACGGGT
>DAOUYN010000117.1 GCA_030666075.1 Actinomycetes bacterium
CGAATGAAATGGCCCACTGACCGCCAATCGGACGACTCGTTTGGCGCCAGCCTCCTGAAACGCGCGCTCGGCCGCGGCCAGACCGTCCTGGTCCCCGGAGACCACGATCTGGCCCGGAGAGTTTAAATTCGCCAATTCAATACCCACTTCACCACAAACGCGCTCGACCGGCTCCTGATCGAGCCCCAGGACGGCCAACATACCGCCTGGATGGCGCTCGGCGGCCGCGGACATGAGCGCAGCCCGATGGGCGACGATCTTGAGTCCGTCCTCAAAAGAAAAGACGCCGGCCGCCGAACAAGCTGCTAATTCTCCGAGGCTATGACCGGCAAAATAGTCGGGAGAGCAACCGCGTTCGAAAGCCGCCCTCCAGTACATGATATCTATAGCAAACAGAGCCGGCTGAGCATTGATCGTATCGTCCAGGGCTTCTTTAGGTCCCCCGCTGATGACTTCCGTCAGTGGTCGCTCGAGGACCGTATCGATCCGTTCCCACAGGTCAAGAATGGCCGGACCAGCCTCCAGTAACTCGGTTTCCATGCCGACAGCTTGTGAGCCTTGGCCTGGAAAGATAACAGCCCGGCTCATACGGAAGCGAACTTATCCAATCCCTTGATGGTCGAGTGGACCCCGGACATCAATTCCTGGATAATATCAGCGGCCGTTTGTACCTCGCGAACCAGGCCTGCTCCTTGGCCGCACATCAGACTGCCCCACTCGGTATCTCCCTCCAGCATCGCCAGACGCATCTTTCCAACACCCAACTCTTCGAGTTCGCGGGGCTTATTCGCCAAATCCAGTCGCTCGAGTTCGCGAGAGAGTCTGTTCTTGATGACACGAACGGGGTGTCCGGTAGAACGCCCCGTTACAATTGTATCTCGATCCTTAGCTTTGATTATTTCTTGCTTGACATTGTCGTGTATCGGCGTCTCCGCGGCTGCCAGGAAACGTGTCCCCATCTGTACGGCCGCAGCGCCGAGAGCCAGAGCGGCCACGATCCCGCGGGCGTCGATGATGCCGCCCGCCGCCACGACCGGCACAGAAACAGCATCCGCCACTTGCGGAACGAGGACCATCGTCGTCAGCTCTCCCACATGACCGCCGGATTCCGTTCCTTCAGCGACAACGGCGTCGACGCCTGCCCGCTCCATTCTCCGCGCCAACGCGACACTGGGAACCACCGGCATGACTTTAACGCCCTTATCTTTCAGCGCCGGGATAAACTTCCCGGGGCTGCCCGCCCCGGTCGTCACTACCGCCGGCGGATCGTTGAGAACGACCTCAAAGAGCTCATCGACTTTCGGGTGGGTTAAGAGAACGTTGACGCCAAACGGCTTGTCCGTCAGCGTCCTCGTCTCCCTGATCTGCACCTCAAGCATGTCCGGCTCCATACCGCCGCAGCCGATGATGCCAAGGCCCCCGGCGTTCGACACGGCCGCCACCAGGGGCGCCGTCGAGACCCAAGCCATCCCACCTTGGATGACCGGATACTCGATGCCGAATAGATCGCATATCTCAGTCTTAAGCATTCAGCCTCCAGACAAAAAACTTATCAACAGATTGTATCCAATAAAACGTTTTGCGCCACCACTATTAACCGGTTCCTCCGGCGGCGCCGCTCCAGCGAATAACATTCGCACCCCATGTCAGGCCCGCTCCGACGGCGGCCGTGACCACAATGTCCCCTCTTTTCAGGTCGCCTGACCTGACTAGTTTCTCCAAAGACAACGGTATTGAGGCGGTCGAAGTGTTGCCGTATTGCTCGAGATTGCCGACAACCTTTTCCCTCGGCAAGCCAAGGCGTTCGACGGCCGCATCGATTATCCGTTTATTAGCTTGATGCGGCACGCAATAATCGACGTCGGCCACGGTCATCCCCGCCTGCTCTAAGGCTCCGGCCACAGCGGCCGGGAGCTTCTTCACCGCGAATTTATATACTTCGTTGCCCCGCATGTGAATAGTTTGCGCCCCGCGTTCGCCGCTCACGCCAGAGCCGCCAGCCGGTATCTTGAGCATGTCCGCCCCGGAACCGTCCGCTGCGAGATAGTGAGAGAGTAGCCCGTAACTTTCTTCGGCCTGGCCCAATACGACCGCTCCGGCCCCATCGCCAAACAGAATGCATGTGCCCCGGTCCGTCCAGTCGAGAAAACGGGTCATCGCTTCGGCCCCGATGAACAAGATGCGTCGGTAAAGGCCTGAGGACACGAATGAGTCGGCTACGGCCAGCCCGTAAACGAAACCAGCGCAAGCCGCCTGAATATCGAAGGCGGGACATCCTTTGATGCCCAGCTTCTCCTGCACGAGGCAGGCGGTCGACGGCCAGATCATCTCAGGGCTGCCTGAAGCGACTAAAACAAGGTCTATCTCTTCCATGGACAGTCCGGCATCGGCTACCGCGGCCCTAGCTGCCCTAGCGGCCAGATCCGAGACATTTTCGTCGTCGTCGATGATCCGCCGCTCGCGGATACCGGTCCGGGTCCTTATCCATTCGTCGTTCGTATCGACCATTTTTTCGAGGTCGAAGTTGGTCAATACCCGCTCCGGGACACTCGTGCCGATACCCAGGATGTCACTCTTCGTCAGTTTAGTCACCCGGCCAGATCAGCTTCTATTTGCTCGACCAGGCCGCGCCTGACAGCGTCGGCGGCACAACGTATACCGTTGGCGATGGCGATCGAGGACGACCGGCCATGGGCGATCATGATGACTCCCTTGACCCCGAGCAGCGGAGAACCCCCATAGCTCTCAGGGTTCAACTTCGCCTTCAATTCCTTGAACCGGGAAAACAGCAGCGCCGCCCCGACCTTGGCGGAGAGCGAGGAATCGACCATCTCCTTCATCTCTTCGAAGATCGAGTGCGCTATTCCCTCCATCAACTTCAGAGCGATGTTGCCGGTGAACCCATCACAGACAACGATATCGGTCCGTCCTTCCGGCAGGTCCCGACCCTCGACATTGCCGGCAAAACCGTCTTCGGTCTGCTGCAAAAGATCGTGCGCCCGCTGGGACAAAAAGTTACCCTTACTGCTTTCTTCGCCGATATTCAATAGCCCGATAGTCGGCTCCGGGATCTCGAGCATGCGCTGCATATAGAGGCTGCCCATGCGGGCAAACTCCAGCAGATTCTCGGGTTTGCAGTCGGCATTAGCGCCGGCGTCCAACAAAAGTGAGAAGCCTCGACGGGTCGGAAACAAAGTGCCGATGGCCGGCCGGCTCACCGCGCCCAGGCGGCCTACGACTAATAGCCCGGCAGCGGCGCAAGCACCAGTATTCCCTGCAGACAATAAGGCATCGGCTTGTCCGGACTTGACTAGATTGGCCCCGACGACGAGTGATGAATCAGTCTTCCTCTTGATGGCTTGGACTGGCGACTCATGCATGCCGACGACTTCGCTGGCCTGTTTGATGAGTATATTCTCGGGATGGGTCGCGAGTTTCGAGCGGATGATATCGGTCTCACCAACGAGTACAATGCGCAGGTCTTGGTCCTCGGCAGCCAACAAGGCGCCGGCGATATTCTCGTCCGGAGCGGCATCTCCACCCATAGCGTCGACCGCTACGGTGATGATCTTATCTGACACGGATAAAATTCCTTGTTCTCGGGGGGAGGCCTAACATTGTCACATCATAGTGCAAGTCCAGGCGAGGGGCAACAAAGCCCAGGGTCTAATAGAGACCGGCGCCGGTGATGACTAGCTTGGTGACAGCGCCATCTTTAATGATGTCGGTGCCGCTGACGACATCACTGGCCAGCAAGACCTCAAGCCGGAAATCTGACCCGCCTTCAAGCACTTGGTAGACATAGACGCTTGGATCGGGAACAAACCCCAATGACCGCGCCCCCAGCTCATCGAGCGTATCAGGAAAGACCCCGGACTCGGCGAAGCGTTGCGCCAGGGCCACCCGGGCCTTATTGGCGTTCGCTTTCTTGGCAGCATCCTTGGCGATGACCTCCGGACGTGCCTGCGGAGCGAGACCCAGCCCTGAATCGAAATCCGCGTTCTGGGCGGCGCCGGCATTCGGATCGTATGGCGGTTTCGCTGCGTCCCGGGCGGCATAGTCAGGCAATATGTCGGCAACCCGCATATTCATTGCTATCATCGACCCCAGCAATAAGACCGTCCCCAGAAGAATCATGACCAGAAACCGACCGGTCAGCCGCCCGCTGGGTCCGGCATGGGAGCCGGTGGTAGACCGGGACGCCAGCGCTATGTCGACCTCATTTTTTTCGGTCGGCCTCAGCC
>DAOUYN010000058.1 GCA_030666075.1 Actinomycetes bacterium
GCGTAGAAATGGCGCAAGCTATCAGGGACAACTTTCGAGCGCTACACTCCCTTTCGCTTCGCTCCATCGATTGTGTGCCCCTCATCTGTCCGATAGGTTTATTGCCAACCGAGTTCTATTTGAGGATTATTGAATCAGCGGTGAGAGGACTTGATGTGTTTCGGCCCGGCATCTATGAACGGAATACAGACTCAGAAAAAACCGCAAGAACGACCCCGCAAAAGCCTACTGAGTATGAACAGTCCCTTTTAGACAAGGGACAGCAAGAGCGCTTGATGAAAGAACTGGCGCAAGAGTATTACCAGAAAATGGATGTTGTTGCTTCGCCGGTGCGCTGTCTGACCAGTAGGGACAAGGGTTTTTGGGAGAGATTGATCGGTAGTCATGATTGCATTTCTGGACACATCCTTGAGGAGCCTGGAAGTCCCGATGACCCCCCGACCTACTATCTGATTGATCCTTTTGGCCATCGCTGGGAAGTAGTGAAAGATGATTCCACAAAGCAGTTTGCGTGGTTAGCACATAGAATCCTGCCGTATGATGGGACGCAAGACCCGCAAGCCGAACCCCCTAGCACCATTTGGAGGCAGCAATTGCGTCAGAATCTGGTGAAGAGTGGACCAAAAGACAGGCGGATTCAATAAAGGCGAGGAAATAGCTTGGATGGCCCACGGCACTCTTTTGATATCCACGGGATTGAGCGCCGCGGGCCGGTTATTAATCAAACAGCTCTAAGCGGCTCAGCCTGAGCGTTCTTGATCCATCTGATCATGACTATCCAGTTTAACGGCGTCGCCTTGAATCTTGTCAATCGCTTTGAGGACACGGGCCTTACTGCTGCCCTTGATGTCATCGACCACGGAATCGACTAGTTTCACGAGACGGTTGTACTTGTCGTAGTTCTCGTTGGCGATCTCGACATTCTCTTGGACCTGGCGGTCCAACTCCTTGAGTCGCTTGTCGACCGAATCCACCTGCTCGGAAGATTGGGCGATCTGCCCTCCGGAGCTGGCCTTGATGCCCTTGATCTCTTTGCGCAGTTGGCCGTTGCTGACCGACAGGTAACTTATCATAGCCACGGCAGCGAGGCCGACCGCAATGCCTGTCAGAGCTAATGCTTTTTTATCGCTGGTCATCGGCGTTCCCCCTCTCTTAGCGGCCCAGTTTAGCGAGATTACCGGGAACGTCAAGTGGGAGGATCAGCTAAGCGGCGGGGCGCGCTCGACGGACTACAGTGCTTGGTCTGATAAACCTCTCGGCGACCAGCCCGGTGATCTGAGAATAGCTGGGATAGACCCGCTCCAGCGACGCCAATTCCTCAATGGTCAGGCTGTATTTGATGGCCAAAGAGGCTTCATTGATGATCTCTGTCGCCGCTTTACCCAAGACAGAGCAGCCGAGGACGCGCCGTGTCTGCTTATCGACGATCATTTTGATCAGACCGCGCGTGTCACCGGAGATGATCGCCCTCGGCAGTTCTGAGTAATCGACAATCCTGCTTTCGACCTGGTGACGACGGCGGGCGGCGTCGTTCTCGGTTAGACCGACCCGAGCGGCTCGAGGGTGAGTAAAAACGCAACTGGGGATCGCCTCATAGTCGATGTGGTGCGCCAACCCGCCTAGGGCGTTCTCAGCGACGACGATGCCTTCTTTATGCGCGGCATTCTCGATCATCGGCCCGCCGCGCACATCTCCGGCAGCATAGAGGTGCGGCAGACTGCTGGCCAACTCGTCATCGACAAGGATCGCACCCCGGTCATCGATCTCAACCCCGATCGCCTCAAGGCCTAGGCCTGCTGTGTCCGGCACTCGTCCGACCGCCGGCAAGATCTCTTCTGCCCGATGGGGGCGGGTCCCGTGATTGGTTTGGGCTATAACTTCCTTGTCGCTCCCGACCCAGCGGGCCGCTTGCGGGGCTTCGCCGACGACGATTCTTACTCCATGCTGGCGCAGACTGCCGGCCAGCGCCTCAGCCACCTCCGGCTCAAACGTGGGCAACACCTGGCTCCCGCGCTGTAATACGGTCACATCCGTACCGAAATGAGCGAATATCTGAGCAAACTCCATCCCGTGCGCGCCGCCGCCAATGATCATCAGCGAACGTGGAGGTTTCGACATCGACAACCAATCCGATTCATTTAGGCAGTCAAGATCATCCAGTCCATCGATAGCGGGTTTTTGCGGGATCGAACCGGTCGCCACCAAGAACGCATCGCCGTGGAGCGTCTCTTCATCGACTCTGATCTCCCTCGGCCCCACAAATGCGGCGCGACCGCGAAAACGCGTCAGGTTCTTTAGGCGAGCTACCGGCCATTCGTAGTTCTGCAAACGCGTGCTGTCTATCGCTCGGCGGGCGGCAGCCGTTGCTTCTGCCCAGGGCGAACTGCTGGTCGGGATACACCCCAGGTTGATAGTGCTTCCTCCGATTTCCCCGGATTCGATCAGGGCGGTTCGGACTCCATATGACTCCGCCCTGATAGCTGCGGCCGTCCCGGCCGTTCCCCCACCGATAATCACGAAGTCGAATCTGCGCATACCTATAGTTACCCAAATGCCTCATCAAGCCGGTGTCAAAAACAGGGAACTTATATATACTAGGTGGAGTTCTTTTACGGGACGTGGCGCAGTTTGGTAGCGCACCGGGCTGGGGATCCGGTGGTCGCAGGTTCAAATCCTGTCGTCCCGACAGTTCAGAGGGGGTATCGGTGAAGCCGATGCCCCCTTTTTTGTACTTTTCCCCCACAATCCCCCACATCTGCTGATAGTGTGAAACCATCGTGAAGGGAATCTCCCCGGATTCGGCCACTCTATCGGTTCACAATGTGAGATATCCGGAGATCGATACGGCTATTGCCGAGCTGATCGAGGAGCTTCGGTAGTCGTTCCTAGCGGAGCGGCTCTTTTTTTGTCTACCTCTTAAGCATATCGACGATCCGGGCAACATCGACGATCCGGGGTTAATCGACGCTCTTTGCCTGATCGAAGCAGCCAAAGATCAGACCATGCGAGACCCCATCGCTCAACTCGACGATTTTGCTCAACTCGACGATCTTGCACAACTCGACGATCTTGCCTAACTCTTCGATCTTCGCCATTTGGAAGCTGCTGCGAATCTCCACGACCTCGGTTTTTCATCCCTGTTACCCTTCGCTAAGCATATAACTAAGCAAGCAACACCTTACGCCTGGAGCAAGCGGCTGTCAATTTTAGTGGTTGGTGGGTTTTTTCTACAGCGCAACTAAAGTGTCAACTGAACAAACTAGATTCTTGAACACAAACCGCACTAAGCCCATACCGAACTGGGGGTCCGGTGGTCGCAGGTTCAAATCCTGTCGTCCCGACAGTTCAGAGAGGTATCTGCGAGGCCGATGCCGTGATCGCGTCCGGGTAGACCATTGCCGCTACGATCGCGCCAATCGCGAATAGGACCACGACTATCAAGACGATCAGTAGCTTTTCTTCTATAGAGCGTCTTCGTTTTGAAGTTATGTCATGAAGCGCCTGAACCTCATTCATAGCTTTAATCATAAGAAATTGCTTTTTTTTGTCAAGCTTGCTTGCTATGAATTGGGCTGCTTAACGGCGATTAGTGTCCACCCAAACCGACCGTTTTATCTTTCCCCTGCTCACGGCATAAGATAAATAGGTTGACAAGCGCCTGTTCTTTGTCTATCGTATTCTGGCTGATAGGGCCACCATTCTCGAGAAGGGATAAATATGATCGCTGTCAATATTTTTATCGCTTTCTTTGTCACCGTCGCTCTTGGCATCAGCTGGCTTGTCTTCAATCTCGTGTTCGGAAACAAGCCGCAGATGGCAACGCCCGGAGACGGAGAAACACACGCCGCCGTCCCAGAGATCGCCACAAATGAACCAATAGCCAATGTATCTGACCAGCGGGACGCCACTAGATTAGAGGCTACCGCGACTGTCGAGGCGCCGGTCAAGTCGACGAAGCCACGCGCAAAAACGACCACCAAGAAGAAGATGGTGAAGGCGGGCACCAGCAAGACCAAGACAGCTGCCAAGAAGAAGACTGCCAAGCCGGCGACTACTAAAAAGGTGGCCGTCAAGAAAAAGACGACTAAGCCGGCGGCCGCGAAAAAGACAACCAAAACCGCAGCTGTTAAAAAGACTGCTACCAAAAAGACTGGACGGCCCAAGAAGCAGACCGGCGTTACTTGTCGGGATGAACTCGTGGCCGCGGCCAAGGTGCTCGCTCGCGACAACGGGACCGAGGAATTCGCCGCCAAAGAGATCGTCGACTATCTATTAGAGAACGGTAGTGCTTACACCACCGGGACTATTCGCTCGCAGCTCGTCTTTAGGAGCGCGACAGAAGAAGAGTCGAGCAATGGCGATGAACCGAAGGACTTTACCCGCGTCAAACGCGGCGTCTACCGTCTGGCCGGCTGACCTCCGGCGCCGATGCTAATCGGAATCGGGCAGATCGATATCGCCTGGGAAGACCCGCCCAGCAACCGCGAGACAGCGGAGCAACTTTCGAATGCAGCAGTTGACAAGGGCTGCGATCTGCTCGTTTTGCCTGAGCTCTTTACCTCCGGATTCTCGATGACGACTGAGAGGTTCGCGGAAGCACCGGACGGCCCCACGCCTACACTGCTAAGCTCGCTGGCGGAGCGCTCGAACCTAGCGATCCTCGCAGGGCTGGCCATCCGAGACCGTGACCAAGAAGCGGTGACGAATTCCGCAGTTTTGTTTGATCGCGACGGCAAGTCCAGCGCTAGGTTCGACAAGCTCCACCCTTTCTCGCCAAGCGGCGAAGACGTTCACTACAAAAAAGGCGATGCTCCGGTCACATTCGAGGTCTGCGGCACCCGAGCTTCCACTGTTATCTGCTATGACTTGCGGTTTCCCGAGGCTTTTCGGACAGTCGCTTCCGAAGTCTCTATCTTCTTTGTCCTCGCTAACTGGCCTAGCGCCCGTGCCGCCCACTGGGAAGCACTCTTAAAGGCGCGGGCCATCGAGAACCAAGTCTTTGTGGTCGGCGTCAATCGCATCGGCACGGACGGCAACGGGGTATCTTATAGTGGCGGCTCGCTGGCGTTCAGTCCTTGGGGCGACGAGCTGGCTCGGGGCGGGACGACGGAAGAGCTGCTGCTGGTCGACATCGAACCGGCGGAGGTTGAGGTAACCCGCAGTCAATACCCCTTTCTGCGGGACAGACAGCCCTAGTCATTTGCCGCTTGTTTTTGGGCCAATTATTCCCCCACCCACTACTTAAGTGGTAATATATCGAGACGGTCAAAGGAGTATCAATGAGAGTGATCCGCAAGTTTTCCAAGTACCTGGTCCTGACACTTTTTGTGCTCTCGCTCTTTCCGAGTGTAGCCTTTGCCTATCTCGACCCCGGCACCGGCAGCTATCTCATGCAGGTACTCATCGGCGGAATCATGGGTGGGATGTTCGCTGTCTCGATGTTCTGGCGCAGAATCGTAGCCTTCTTCTCCAACCTCTTCGGACGGGGCACATCGAAGGACAACTTGGCAGACGAACCAAGCAAGCCATCTGACCCCAGCGAATAACTGATGCCCTCGCAAGTCGTCCCCGGATCGTTCCGAGACCCGAGCGGGTTTCTGTTCTTTAGAGACGACGGCATCTACCGTCAGATCAATCACGGTTATCAAGAAAACTACGACCTATTGATGTCCTCACGGCTCTATTCGACCTTGGTCGACGCCGGTCTATTGATCCCTCACGAGGAAGTCGAAGCGGCACCGGTCGTCACGGAGCAGGCCTATAAGATCATCAAGCCGCAGCTGATAGATTTCATCTCCTATCCTTACGAGTGGAGCTTTTCCCAGCTTAAAGACGCAGCGCTGGCCACGCTCGCTATCCAGAAGTGGGCTATCGATTTCGGGATGTCTCTTAAGGACGCCAGCGCATATAACATCCAGTTCGTCGAGGGCCGTCCGCTACTCATCGATACGCTCTCGTTCGAGCGATACGAGGAGGGCCGCCCGTGGGTCGCCTACCGACAGTTCTGCCAGCACTTCCTGGCGCCATTGACACTCATGGCTTATTCGCACATCAACCTCAACCAGCTCTTGCGGGTCTATATAGACGGCATTCCACTCGATCTGGCCAGTGCCCTGCTGCCGGTGCGCACGCGCTTTAGGTTTTCCCTCCTGACTCACCTGCACATGCATGCCCGCAGTCAAGAACGCCATGCTGACAGTCAAGACGGTCAAGCGCGTTCGGCCAAGTTGGGAAAAACCGCCTTCTTGGGGATCATCAATAACCTGGAGTCGGCGATCAAAAAACTCGAGTGGCGCCCCGGGAAAACCG
>DAOUYN010000180.1 GCA_030666075.1 Actinomycetes bacterium
GGCATGTACGCGGGCGATCAGGCGCGCAAGAAGACGTTGGTCGAGCATGGTTTTCGACTCCCGTCAGCGCTCGACAACCGCCCGCTTCGTTTCGAGGAGTTCAATTCGAAGGTCCCGCAGGCCCTATTCGTCAGCGCCACCCCGGGCCCTTGGGAGGGTGAGGTCAGCGAGCGGACAGCCGAGCAGATCATCCGGCCCACTGGGCTAATCGACCCGGAGGTAGTCATCCGGCCGTCCGAGGGACAGATAGACGACCTCATACACGAATGCCGGCAACGCGTAGAGCGCGGTGAGCGGGTGTTGGTGACGACCCTGACCAAGAAGATGTCCGAGGATCTGACGGACTACATCTTGGAGACCGGTATCAAGGTCCGTTACCTACATTCTGGCGTCGATACATTAGAGCGGGTGAAGATCTTGAGGGATCTACGCCTGGGCAAGTTCGATGTTCTCATCGGGATCAACTTGCTCCGCGAGGGGCTCGACCTCCCGGAGGTATCACTGGTGGCCATCCTCGACGCCGACAAGGAGGGATTTCTCCGTTCCGAGCGGTCGCTTATACAGACGATGGGGCGCGCCGCGCGTAATGTCAGCGGGCAGGTAGTCATGTATGCGGACAAGATGACTAATTCGATGAAGCGGGCCCTCGATGAGACTAATCGCCGTCGGGTCAAGCAGCTCGCGTATAACGAGGAACACGGTATCGAACCGGAGACTATCCGCAAGGCGGTGGCCGACCTCATTCGGGCCGGCGGCGCGGCGGAAGAGGGCGATGAGGCCGAGGCCGGTGAAGCGGTGGCCCGCCTGGCGGAAATGCCTCGGGCCGAGGTCGATCGGCTCTTGCGCGGGTTGGAAGCGGAGATGCGCCAGGCCGCCGAAGAGCTCGATTTTGAATACGCCGCTCAGGTCCGAGATCAGATAACCTCGCTCAAAAAGGAGCTCGATCCCGAAGAGCACAAAGGCCGTTTGACTTAAAGGCACATTTAACACATTCGAAACATCGGACATGCTAGTATCCATGACGAACAATATGCAGATCGCGTCTGAGAAGGAGAGCCAGGAGTGAAAAAGGACCAAGAGTTCGTACTGAAGACAGTCAAGGACCAGAATATCAAGTTTATCCGCTTCTGGTTCACGGATGTCCTCGGTTTTCTAAAGAGTTTTGCTATTACCCCCGCCGAATTGGAGACGGCTTTTGAAGAGGGCATGGGCTTTGATGGTTCTTCCATCGAAGGCTTTACCCGGATCGAAGAGTCCGACATGATCGCCATGCCGGATCCGAACACCTTTCAGGTCCTGCCCTGGCGTCCCTCCGAGCAAGGCGTGGCCCGGATGTTTTGCGATATCCAGCTTCCCGACGGCAGCCCGTTCCCCGGTGATCCGCGGGCGGTCCTGTGGCGGAACCTCGATCGAGCGGCTAAACTCGGCTATACCATGTATGTCGGCCCGGAACTTGAGTTCTTCTACTTCGCCGACAATCAAGGCACGGAAGTCCTTGATCAGGGCGGCTACTTCGATCTGACGCCGCTCGATCTGGCCACGGACTATCGGCGGAACACGGTCTTTGCCCTCGAGGCGATGGGTATTCCGGTCGAGTACAGCCATCACGAAGTGGCTCCGAGCCAACATGAGATCGATCTTCGTTACGCGGACGCATTGACCATGGCCGACAATGTGATGACCTATCGTCTGGCCGTCAAGGAGATCGCCCAGGAGAATGATATCTACGCGACCTTCATGCCCAAGCCGATTGCCGGCGAAAACGGCAACGGCATGCATGTTCACCAGTCACTTTTTAAGGGAGACCGCAACGCGTTCTATGACGCAAATGACGAGAAACACCTCTCGCCGGAAGGCAAGAGCTACATCGCCGGTATTCTCAAGCACGCCCGCGAGATCACTGCCGTTTGCAATCAGTGGGTCAATTCTTACAAACGCTTGGTTCCTGGGTACGAAGCGCCGGTCTATGTTTGCTGGTCGCGCCGGAACCGCTCAGCTCTGGTAAGAATGCCGATGTACAAACCCGGTAAAGAACATGCGACGAGGATCGAGATGCGCAGCCCCGACCCGGCCTGCAACCCGTACTTAGCTTTTTCAGTCATGCTCGCCGCTGGACTCGAAGGTATCGAGAAGGGCTACGAGTTGATGCCGGAAGCGACGGACAATATCTATGATATGACCGAAGCAGAGCGCATCGAGGCCGGCATCGAATGTCTTCCGACAGACCTGAGCGAGGCGATCGAGATCGCCGAAAGCAGCGAGCTCCTCAAAAAGGCTCTGGGCGAGCACGTTCATGAGTATTTTATCAGGAACAAAAAAGCGGAGGCATTGGCTTACAATCTCCAGGTCAGCCAGTTCGAGCTGGATCAGTATCTAGGGAAACTCTAGGGCGGGCACGCAACACTTCTAGACCCTTTACGGTCCGGCGGGGATTTCCCTGCCGGACCGTTTCTATTTATTGGTATATTTAGGCAATGACTAAGATGATTATCTATAGCGAAGACGCGACCGTCCGCGAACGGCTCAGTGCGGACCTTGACGCGCTGCCGTTAAGCGGAATCCAGATCGCGGGCGGTCAAGGTGAGTCTATCGCCGAGGTTGTAGCGGCCGTCCATGCTGAGCAGGGGAAGGTCCTGGCCGTTTTGCGGCAGGCCGCCGGTTGTGACGGCGTCGCCGCCGCCGGTGTCGACGATTTCATCGTCGAGCCGTTCGAGCCCGCCGAATTGTCGGCCCGCCTGCGAGGGTTGATGGATGCGAACGGCGCAGAGACCGCTCTCATCTTCGAAGGCCTCTCGATCATGCCCGATTCATATGAGGCGAAGATAGACGGCCGCCCGCTCAAGCTCACCTTCAAAGAATATGAGCTTCTCAAGCATCTGGCCCTCAACGCCGGGCGCGTCATGAGCCGCCAAGCGCTTCTCAATCAGATCTGGGAATACGACTACTACGGCGGCACTCGCACGGTTGATGTTCACGTCCGTCGCTTGCGAGCCAAACTCGGCAGCCGCTATGCCAATCTCATCAAAACCGTACGGCAAGTAGGCTATAA
>DAOUYN010000169.1 GCA_030666075.1 Actinomycetes bacterium
ACTAAAGCAGGTCTCTATGTCGCATCCGTGGCGCTGCTGCTCACCTCGGCCCTGCCCGCCGATAGTTTTGCTCAGGGCCTAAGCGCCGCGACGGCTGTTGGGGCGGCCGCGTCACTGATCTGCTTGTCGGCGGCGGTATCAGCCTATGTTGCCGGGCGCAATCCGCACAAGCGCCGGGTGCGTTCCGTTAGAGTGGATGCTCGAAACCAAGAAGCCGCCCGGACGGCTAAGTCTCTATATATTAATGTCGCTGCGGTCTCATTGAAGGTCGCGATCCCGGCCCTGATGGCAGCTAGTTTGCTTGGGTGGTAGGGGCTTTGGCCGGGCGAAAAGAGATAGGCGCTGCCCGTAATTGCGTGACCCCTCTGGGCTCTTCCGGCAAGAGGGGCATCGAGGCCGGCGCCATACCAAAGAGGCGCGTTATTACTTGCAGGTGGCGCTCTTGCGTCTTGAGCCGTTCGACGAAGAATGGGCCGGTTGCTTGGGCCGGTTCCACTACCTGATTAGCGATCACCGCCGCCGGCTTTATGCCAACGGCTTCGAGATCCTGGGCTGCGCGGTGTGCCTCGATTATTGGCGTGTGCTCGGGCAAGACCACAAAAATAAAAGACGTTCGGTTGCGATCTTGAAGGCGATTGATTACGGTTTCGAATTCGGCCTTGGCACCGGCATCGGCTTCGCTCAGCTTTTTCCCGGTGAATGTTTTTATCTCCAGCTGCTTGTTCCACTCGACCGGCAAGCGCAACAAACGCAGGGTGTGTCCGGTCGGGGCGGTGTCGAAAACGATGTAATCGAAATCGTCGCGGGACACTAGCTCGATAAAACGGTAAAAGACGGCCATTTCTTCGGTACAGGGGGAGTTTAATTCCTCCTCCATTCCCAAAAGCTGCTTGGCAGAGTACCTGTCTTTAGCATCGGCGAGAACTCTAGCCTTATATGCTTGGGCTTCGGCCCTGGGGTCGATGCGCGCCGCCCACAGATTATCGACCGATGCCACTGGCCGTGCGACATTGTCAACGGCCTCATCCAATACGTGGGCCAGATGGGCCGCTGGATCGGTCGTGACCAAAAGGGTCCGCCGGTCGTGATCGGCCAAGGCGACAGCGGCCGTGCAAGAGAGCACAGTCTTTCCGACGCCGCCTTTGCCGGTGAAAAAGACCAGCTGTGTGCCGCCGCTTTCGGAGGCTCCGAGCTTAATGACCGGCCTGGAACCCAAAGGCAAGGGCTCGGGTCTGATGTCCTGGCCGTTCAAATTAAACGCGCGCGAATCCTCGATCAGGGTCGCCGCTGACATCGGGTCTTCGTAAAGGAGCCTGGAAACCTCTCGTAAACTTTCGACGCCGCGTATCTCGTCGCGGCGTAGCCAGAGCGCTTTTGTGTTCGGTGCGAACGCGACGATATTTCTTATGCAATCGATTTGGGTACGGTACTTGGCCCGGAAAAAAGCACTGTCGCGGGCTTCAGGCGGCAAGATCCCGTTGGTGATCAGATCGACCGTCTCGATGTCGAGTCCGGCCAGTTCGGTCACGGACCTTTTTGTCTCCTCCAAAGAGGAGCGCTCAGGTCTTAGGATGAAGACAAACTTGGTGGTTTGGGGATCCTTTAGAACTTCGAAGGCTCTATCGAATGCGGCTTTTGAGTCCGCCAAAGCTTGCGCGGGACCGATGCAGGTATTGGCGCCGCTCTCAATAACCCGGCTCCAATCGGCCGGCAACTCCAGCAAACGAAGCGTGTGGCCGGTCGGCGCGGTGTCAAATACGATGATATCGAAGTCGTCATCTCGCAAGAAGCCGACAAAGCGCTCGAAGGTGGCCATCTCGGAAGTACAGGGTGAATCGAGCTGTTCTTCCATAACTTTGACCATCGATTCGGGCAACACCCCCCGTAGTGGCGCCAAAGATCTCTCTTTGTACTCCTCAGTCGCCCGGTCGGGATCGAGTTCCATGGCGAAAAGATTTTCTTGAGCGGCTATGGGCGTTATTCGATGGCCGATTGGCTGCTCGAAGACATCGGCCAAGTTACTGGCAGGATCAGTAGTCAAGATCAGCGTGCGCTTACCTGATGCGGCCAAATGAACGGCCGTCGCCGCCGACAGACTTGTTTTTCCAACCCCGCCTTTACCGGAGAAAAACCAATAGCGCGGCTCAGATATAGTCATATTTAATGAGCTCCGAACCTGAGGTTACCGACCGTGGGGCGGGCGTCATGGCGAAAGTTGCTAGCGCGACGCCGGTTGAAATTAGTAGATCGCATTGACGATCTCATCATATGTTGGATAGTTGCTCTTCTTAATGATTTTGGACTTGATTACAGTGATCGGAAGGGCCTCGAGTTGTTCGTTTTGGACCAACGCCATTACTTGTTCTTCTTTTTTGAACTCGGCGGCGTCTCGGGTGAGCATGAAACGTTTGACTACATACCCCTCTTCTTCGACTTGCTTTATCAGGACGTTGAAATCGACCAACTCTCTATCCGGCGCGGGTCCGCACACGCCGGACGGGCAACACATGGGCGGTTCGAAAACCTTGATTTCCTTTTCCATAAGCTTTAAATCTTCCTCCTCGGACACTAAGGGCAATTCATGTCGTCGCAACCGCAGAATTCTCCGGCCCGGGCAACGAAATCGCTAAGCCTCTTATCTTTCAGTGAGTAATAGACCCACCGCCCACGACGCTCATCGCTCACAAGCCTATTGGTTTTCAAGACTTTAAGGTGATGTGAGATCAGATTCTGTGGAATGTCGAGCGCATCCGCAAGCTGGCAGACGCATTTTTCACCGGAGGATAAGCAAGTGATGATCTTTAGCCGGTTTTCGTCTGCCAAGACCTTGAGTAAGTTCGTAATGTCCGTGGCTTCATGCGTCTGAGACGCGCTCCTGATTGTCATATCAATCATGATTGATATGTACCCCATGTTTCACGGATTGTCAATGTTCTAAGAACGCTGGGCTTTGGCTTTTCTAGGAAGTCCGAGCAGTATATGACCGGCGGTCTCATTCGGCTTGCCCGGCTGGCAAGAAAGTTCGGAAGTGTGCGTCAGGGGTGTGACTCGTCAAGCTGGTGCCGGGCCCCATCCCACTCAATTGATAGCTTGCGGTCCTGAGATCTTGCCGCAGCCGGTTTCGAGAACTGTTTCTTTAGCCAGTCGCAAAGGGCCGGGCAGACTGTCTCCCGAAAATCAGCGGCAGCCTTT
>DAOUYN010000189.1 GCA_030666075.1 Actinomycetes bacterium
GTAGTCGGCGGCCATCGCTCCTGGTTCGAGCCTTGGAGAACGGGCGACGAGACGCTGGCTTTCCGTCTTGAGGCCCTGGCGCCGATTAAGACCTTTACCCGCGATATCTGGGCCGCAAAGTCTTTGAGCGCCATGACGGCCGCTGTTCGTAAGCTACTGAATGGATTTACGTGTCGGACCGTGGACGGCTCAGGGGCAGCCGAGGATGCCGCCTCCGTGTCTCGGATCGAGCGGCTACTGACCGAGCTGGAGGAGTCGGCGGCTTTCATAGATGCCGACCGGCCGCTGAGGTTCTTCAGTTATCTTGAGGAATTGATCCGTCTTTGCGATTTCGAGACGCCCCGCCCGCCGTTAGAAGGGGTGACCCTGGCGCCGGCCAATAACCTGGGCTCTCGAGAATATCCGGTCGTCTTTGTCTTGGGCCTTCTAGAGAAAGTTTTCCCCCGGGCGCCGCGCGAAGAAGCTTTCATCCGGGATTGGGAGCGGGAGCTCCTCAATGGTCCTTTGGGCGGTCGCCTTTCGAGCAAGCTGGACGGGGCGCCCGAGAAGGAGCGGTTTCTCTTCTATAGGGCGATTGCCGTTGCTCGCGAGCGCCTTTATCTGTGCTATCCGTTGACGAGCAATGAAGCTGAAGACAGCCTGCCCTCTTTCTATCTCGACGAAGTGAAGCGGGTCGTGACGCCTGAGCGCAACCGCCGGGACCACGCCTCGCTCATCCCGGGGCCGGAGGCGGTTTTTGGGTTGGCCGCGATGGAGCGGGCCGTCGTCTTTTCTGTGGCCAATGGAACAGCCCCGGTAGCGATGCGCGCCCATAACGATCTCGCGGCCCGGAAACCGGCTCTCTTCAAAGATGTCTGGCGGCGCAGCGCCGAGCGGAGCGCGCAATTGAACGATAAGCGCATCCTGGAGAAACTGGCCCATAGGACTAGGCCGTGGAGTTGCTCCGAACTGGAGGGCTACGCTAGCTGCCCCTTCCGCCATTTTGTCGAATATGTACTGGGATTGACTGAGATCCGCGAAGAGGTCGATCCATTAGATACGGGGAAGCTCTTGCACGATGTATTGAACCGGCTCTTTGTCGAGTTGCGCGATGAGCATGGGGGCGGGCTGTCGCTCGGAGCGCTCGATTTGCAGGCGACGATCGCTCGTGCCAAAGGACTCCTCGATGAGCTATTGAATCGACAGAGCCGGCTCGCGCTCATGCCTCAATACGAAAGGGAGACGCTCGCCCATGAGATGCAATCGATACTCGAGCGTCACCTAAGACACGAGATCGAGCAAGCCCGGGTCGGCTTCGTCCCCACCTTTTTCGAGCTGAGCTTTGGCCGTCCAGGCGGGACGGGCGAGCGGGACCAGGCGTCAACCGAACGACCTTTCGTTATCGAAACCGAAACCGGGACTATCGAGATCGCCGGCCGGATCGATCGGGTCGACACTATTGGCCTCGACGGCGACCGGCCCGGAGCGCTCATCATCGATTACAAGAGCGGCAGTCAGGATAACTTGGCCAAGTACTTAGATGGTACGAAGTTGCAGCCGCTAGTCTATGCGGCCGCCGTCGAGCAACTCGGAGGATTGTCCCCCTGGGGGGCCGAGTACCGGCCGCTCCGCGCTTGGAAGCCGAGCGGTTTCTACGATGACGAACTGGCCCCGGTACTCAAGGAAAGCCGCCGGATCGTCATCGACCTGGTGGGGAGAATATCCGCCGGGCGTATCGATGTCGATCCGCTCGATTGCCCCCGCTACTGCCGCCTTCACGGCATTTGCCGCCACGAGAAAGGGCCGGCCAGTGGATTTTAATAAGGCCCAAAAGCAGGCACTGGGAGCGCTCGATTGCGACGTCTCCGTCTCGGCCGGCGCCGGATCTGGCAAGACCGGGGTCTTAGTCGAACGGTTCTGCCGCTTGGTCCGGGACGAAGGGGTCAAACCGCATGAAGTCTTGACGGTCACTTTCACGGAGAAGGCTGCGAAAGAGATGAAAGGGCGGATAGTCGGGCGTTTTCGCGAATGGGCTGCCGATACCAATGATAAGCGCTTTGAAGATGCGGCCCGGGACATGGAAGGCGCGTATATCGGCACTATCCACGGGTTTGCCGCTCGGGTTTTGCGCGAGAATGCATTTGCCGCCGGGGTGGACCCGCGATTCAGCCAGATCACCGAGATTGAAGCCGACATTCTGGGCGAACGGGTCCTAGAATCCCTGATGGCCAAGAACTTCCTCGACGGGGTCCCGGAATATATTGATTTAGCCCTGGCGACCGGCCGGGCTGCTATTCCCGATGCCGTCTTCTTCTTGGCTGGGCAGGCTGCCAGTCTGGGGATAGATATTCGCGGCTTGACCGATCCGAGCGTCTCTAAAGCGGAAGTGAATCGCCTGGCCCGAGACTATCTGGAGCTCGGCCGGGAGATACACGATCTGCCGCTAGAGGGAACTGATGCGTTCGTCAAACGCCTGGACCGGTACCAGCAGGCCTTCCCGACCGCCCATTCGGCCATTGAGGCCGCCCTTTTTGCTTTGGAGCGCCAAAGCGAGGCCGATTATATTCGTGACTTTGACTGGGGCGGGTTCTCGGCTTTGGCGGAGATGGGCAAGAGCTTCAGTGCCGGGACCAAAGATTTCCGAGCCGACCTGGGCAAGCCGGCCCAAGCCCGCGCCCAGGAGCTGGCCAGAGCGCTACTGGCTCCGATTGGCGCTAGACAAGCTTTTTGCCTCCGGACGGTGACAGCTGATTGGCGCCAAGCCTACGGTGAAGCCAAGAGGCGCCGCGGGGCGCTCGACTTTGACGACCTGCTGGCTGCCACACGTGATCTATTAGTGGGGGCGGACGGCCAGCCGAGTGACACTGCCCGCCGATATCGGGAACGCTTCAAGTACGTGATGATGGATGAATTCCAAGACACCAACGAGTTGCAGGCTTCGCTGATCAAGGCAGTCACGCCGCCGAACCGG
>DAOUYN010000045.1 GCA_030666075.1 Actinomycetes bacterium
TGTCATGCGATCGACAAGCCGAAGAAGAATTATTGTAATGAGTGCCACCATAAGCAATTTGGCGGAAAAGGGGAGGTCGCGATTATGATGCTTATGAAACGTCGATTCGGCGTGACGAGATCCCTCAATAAAGGGATCAAGCTTCCCTGCGGCGATTGCCACATTCACGAAGGACTTACTTTCTGCCGCGACTGCCACGAACGGATGGGCGTGGTCTGATTGGGGCGCTCGATCGCCGATGACCGCCCCATCTTCCTGGCGGTATTGATAATGGCGGCCGCCGTGCCGCTATTTTTTTGGCCCGGGCTTTTCGGCGTCTTTTCATTAGCGAAAGCGAGTTTGTTCCAGCTTATC
Organism: Actinomycetes bacterium; assembly: GCA_030666075.1. Taxonomy (GTDB): domain Bacteria; phylum Actinomycetota; class Aquicultoria; order CAJVYJ01; family JAUVQD01; genus DAOUYN01. The sequence goes on from DAOUYN010000045.1 coordinate 355, forward strand.
CTGGCGGTCATGCTTGTGTATGCCGGGGCGACGGGGGTCGGCTTGGGCCGCGGTCGCCGGCAGCCGGCAGATATGCTCTTCATCGGTCTGGCCGCTTTGACCATCATATCCACCCTGCTCTCCGAGGACCGGGCGACAGCGGTCTTCGGCCGGTACGGCCGCTATGAGGGATTGATCACGTACGCCGGCTTCTTTGCTGTCTTCTATCTGGTCGCCGGTATCGAGTGGTCGGCCGACCGCTTGCGCCGCCTCTTTGTCGTGGTCGCCGTCGTTGGCGCGCTGGCCGCCGTCTACGGCCTGCTTCAGGCGGCCGGTATCGACCCGCTCCTGTGGAGCGAGGTCCGTTTTGAAGCCAGACGGGCCTTCTCCACTTTTGGGAACCCCATCATCTTCGCTTCATACCTGGTTCTGGTCTTGCCGATAGCCTTCGTCTTGATCGGGGAGGACGATCGCCGGATGAAGGTTTTGGGCCTGATCGCTACGGCGTTGATCGCGTTGGCGCTTTTGGCTACGGTGACTCGTGCCGGCTGGGTAGCCGGGTTTGCCGGTATCGCTGTTCTTCTCTTACTTCAGGGTCGCCGGCGGATCCTGGCCGTCTTGATCGTCGGAACCATAGCCGCTCTACTTTTGACCGCGACAGTTTTACCGCGAATATCCCCCGGGAACGAGTTGTCCAGGGCGGTGCTCTCGCGCCGGGGCAGTATCGATGAACGAATCGAGACTTGGGGTATCGTCTTCCAGTTGATTGCTGAGAGACCGCTGTTCGGGCATGGTCCGGACAACTTCCGGTCGGCCTTTTCCCGACACGACACACCCAGCCGCGCCGTCTTGGTCCAGGGCGGCAAGCTGGTCGATAATGCGCACAACCATCCTCTTCAGTTGGCGGCAACGCTGGGCGTGCCGGCACTGTTCGCTTTCTATGCGCTGGTCGCGCTGGTCCTGGCCGGCTCCCTGACTAGACAGCAAAAGGCCGCTGAATCCAGGTATATTAACGGCCTGGTAGCCGCCACTATCGCTTATCTGATCGGTCTACTTTTCACTGTCGACAATCTCGGTTCGGGCCTGGTGTTTTGGATATTCCTTGGTGTTCTGCGCAGCTCGAGTGTTGTGATCACCCAGCGGGCCCGTTCCAGGGGCGCGGTCCCCTACGCGATCGGCCCCGCGATGGTCTTCGCTGTTGTGCTCGTAGTGCTCGCCTTGACGCGCGCGGGAGCCGACGCTCTTTACTTGAAAGCCAAGAACGCCAATCAAGCCGGGCGCAATCCTGAGGCCATGGAGCTCTTCGAGCGCGCCGTACAGCTCAACCCGACCGAAAGCACTTACTGGGAAGATTACGGTCTGCTGCAATTAAATAAGGCGCTGGCGACCGGCTCGGCCGACGATTTCGCCAAAGCTGATCGAATCTTCGAGGCCTTGGTGGAGATAGCCCCGGGCTCGACAGATTCATGGATGCTAAGAGGACAGGCCCGACTCTTCGCGGGGCGACATGGCGATCCGCTGCTCTTCTCCAAGGCACGATTCGACTTGGAGCGCTCCTTGGTTCTGTGGCCCCAAAACGCCGCGGCTCTCTACCTGCTCGGTGAGACCCATCTATCGCTCGACGAGCCTGATGCCGCGGTGGTTTGGCTTGAGCGGGCCGTCGGTATAAAATCTGAGTTCCCGGAAGCGAGGCAGGCCCTCTCTGAGGCGCGGTCTGTTATCGGGACAGAGCCGGCTACTCCTGAATAGTTACATGAGTGAGGTTATCGTTGAGTTGGGTTAGAGAGTCACTTGAAGGCATTGAGCCATATAGCCCCGGGAAGCGCGCTTCAGAGGTCAAGCGGGAGCTGGGGCTGGATTCGGTCGTCAAGCTCTCTTCAAACGAGTCGCCGTACCCACCGGTGTCAGCGGCGCTAGAAGCTATCGCCGGGGCCGCCGGCACGCTCAACCGTTACCCTGATGGGGCGGCGGCCCTACTAAAAGACAAACTCAGCGGTCTGCTTGGAATATCACCCGCAGCCATTATGGTGGGCAATGGCTCCAATGAGCTCTTGCGCCTACTGGCCGATGTGGTCCTGGAGCCGGGAGACGAGGTGATCGCCGCGGCCCCGTCGTTCATCGTTTATCCGATGGTCGCTCGCCGAAGGGGCGCGACCATGGTGGAGGTCCCGCTCCTTGGACAGGCGCATGACCTGGAGGCCATGGTCGAGGCAGTCAACGAGCGCACCAGGCTCATATTTGTCTGTAATCCCAATAATCCGACCGGCACCATTGTCTCCGGCGCGGCCGTCCGCGCCTTCCTGGCGGCTGTCCCCGAAGATGTCGTTGTCTGCTTTGATGAGGCTTATCATGAATATGTGACCGACCCGGATTACCGGACGGCGCTGGAGTTTCGCGACGAACATCCGAATATCGTCGTCCTGAGGACTTTTTCAAAGATATATGGGTTGGCCGGTTTAAGGATAGGCTACGGTGTCGCCGCCCCGGTGATAGTAGAGACGATCGACAAAGTCCGCGAGCCGTTCAATGTTAATACAGTGGCCCAGGTCGCCGCCTACTATAGCCTGGAAGCCCGAGAAGAGATATCCGCTCGTGCTCGCGAGAATGCGCTCGAGCGCGATTTCGTCGAGGGAGAGCTGGATGTTTTGGGCTTCGCGCGGGCCGAGTCCCAGACCAATTTTGTCTATTTCGATTGCGGGGTGCCGGCTATGGAGGCGTTCGAGCGCCTCCAACGCCAGGGCGTGATCGTCCGCGCCTTCGGCCGGAGCCGGTTCATCCGCGCTACTCTGGGTACGCGCTCAGAAAATGAGCGTTTGATCGCAGCGCTTGGCCACCTGTAGGGCCACCTGACCCAAAGCTCTGTCTGCGGTCTTCTGGCAAATTGAGGCCGCGCCTGCTAATCTAGATGGCGTTCATTAGGCTTGAAGCCCGCCGGTCGACGGGTTGTTTTTGGGTAAATCAGGAGTTGTGACAATAAGGGGGAAAATAGCGATGATGATCGTCATGAAAGCCGGGGCTACCGAGGAACAGGTCGCGCACGTAGTCGAGCGCCTGGAGAAGGCCGGGTTGGGAGCCCACCTGTCTCAGGGCGAGTTCAAGACTGTCATCGGAGTGATCGGGGACCGGGAGAAGATTGCCGACTTGCCGCTGGCGGTGGCGCCGGGCGTCGAGAATGTCATCCCCATCCAGAAGCCTTATAAGTTTGTCAGTCGTGAGTTTCGCGCGGAAGACACAATAATCGAAGTAAAAGGCAGCAAGATCGGCGGGGGCCACTTTGCTGTCATCGCCGGTCCGTGTTCGGTTGAGACGGAAGAGCAGATGTCCAAGGCGGCCGAACACGTCAAGAAAGCCGGCGCCACGTTCTTGCGCGGCGGCGCCTTTAAGCCGCGGTCATCTCCATATAGTTTTCAGGGACTCGGAATGGATGGGCTGAAGTTGCTCGCTCAAGCGGGAGAGAGGGTCGGGTTGCCGATCGTCACCGAGCTATTGGACGTCCGTGACCTCGATGCTGTTGCCGAGTATGCCGACGTTATCCAGATCGGGACCAGGAACATGCAGAACTTCGTTCTGCTATTGGAGGCCGGAAGCACCGGTAAGCCCGTCATTCTAAAACGAGGTTTCGGTGCCACGGTCGAGGAGACCTTGATGGCGGCAGAGTACGTGGTCAAGGGCGGCTCTAGCCAGGTGATCCTATGCGAGCGGGGTATCCGTACTTTCGAGAACTCGACCAGGAACACATTAGACCTGAGCATGATACCGATAGCCAAGCGCAACAGTCATTTGCCCGTTATCGTCGATCCGAGCCATGGTACGGGCAAGAACTATCTGGTGGCGCCGATGTCATTGGCCGCGTTGGCAGCCGGCGCCGATGGGGTAATGGTGGAAGTCCACCCATGCCCCGAGGAAGCCTGGTGCGACGGTCCTCAGTCTCTTGATCTAGAATCCTTTTCCGATCTGATGGCCAAGATCAGACCGATGGCAGCCGTCCTCGAGCGCGAAATCTAAGGATGGCTGCGCGTTGCGAGTGACCATTATCGGGCTGGGCCTGATCGGGGGCTCGCTCGGGCTGGCATTAAAACAACTCGACCCGCCGGTCGAGGTCGCCGGGTATGATATTGATGCCAAGACTCTGGCCGCCGCGAAAGCGGCGGGAGCCATCGACACGGTCGCGGAAAGCCCAAGCGACGGGTGTGTGGCCGTCGACTTCGTTTTCATAGCCACCCCGCTCGGCGTAATTCCGAAAGTCCTGGCAGAGATCGCGGAGTCGGTCGAAGCAGAGACGGTCGTCACGGATGTCGGCAGCACTAAGCAGACTATAATCAAGACTGCCGGGGAAGTCTTGCCGTCGAATGTCAACTTTATTGGCGGACACCCCATGGCCGGGTCCGACCAGGGCGGCTTTGAGAGTGCCACGGCCGCGCTCTTTAGGGAGGCGGTATATGTCCTGACACCGACCGCATCCACGGGCTCGGAGGCGTTCCAGGGCCTGCACGCCCTATTGACCCGCCTCGAAGCCAGAGTGATGGCCTTGAGTCCGGCTAAGCATGATGAGGTGGTCGCGGCCGTCAGCCACCTCCCGCATGTCTTGGCGGCCGCCCTTGTCAATCATGTGGCGACGGTCGATGAGGGGGTAGAGAACCGGCTGCTCTTTGCAGCCGGCGGGTTTCGTGACACCACCAGGATCGCCGGGAGCAACCCTGACCTATGGGTCGACATCTGCATCGATAACCAAGGTGCTATCGTCGAGAGTATTGATAGCTTTCGGAAAGTCCTGAGCGCCGCGCGCGACCAAATAGCCGCCGGAGACGCCCAGGGGTTGCGGTCGTTATTGGCCTCGGCTAAGGAGCGCCGCCTCTCGATGTCGATCGGCGAAACAGTCCCGGGGGTCATGCGCGAAGTGGATGTCATCGTCAGCGACCGTCCCGGAGCTATCAGTGAGATAACCCGGACCTTTGGTCAAATGGGGATAAATATCGAGGATATCCGAATCGTCCATCTCAGTGGGGAAAAAGGCGTTATCAAGTTGATGGTCTTTGACCATCCCCAGTTCGAGAAGGCGCTACAGTGTTTGCGAGAGTATGATTTCAACATCGTCGTCCAAGACTAAGCCGCCGCTTTTCTTTCTTATCTTGACCCTAAGTCTGGCTGTCGCGCCCCTGGTCTACATATCGGGTGGTGAGCAGACCCTGGTCAAGCTGGTTGTCAGCGCTATTTTAGTGCTGGCCGCGGCCGTTGCCTGGGCGGGCAAAGCGACCAAGGTCGGCAGGCTAAGCGTGCGCTTCGATGCCGATCTTGGCCTTTGGATCGCGATTTTCGCCCTCGCGCTCATAGCCGGCCTGAGCGCCGCCGATAAAGTCGTGGCCGTCTTCGGCGTCTATGCGCATTATCAAGGGATATTGTCCCTATCTATCCTGACGATCGCTTTCATCTTATGGAAACAGGTCGAGTGGGGGGCAGAGCTCTATAAGGTCTTCCTGGCTCTCCTTGTCGGCGGGGCTCTCGTTCAAGCCGCCCTGGCGCTGGCGCAGGTGGGCGCCGGGACCCTCGGCTCCGAGCTGCTCGGTGTCGGAGAGAAGAGTGTCCGCAGTGCGGGCACTCTTGGAAACCCCAACATATTCGGCTCATACATGCTGCCGATGGCCCCCTTGGCCGTGGCCTTGGCCCAGCTCGTATCCGGAGCTTATCGGCGGGCCGCTTATGTCGCTGCCGCTTTGATCTTCATCGCTGCCCTTTCGACTCTATCGATGTCGGTCTGGTTGGCGGTATTTGTGATGGGGCTCGTCTTGGTCATCGACCGGGTGCGCCGCGGGGGGATCAATCGGCGTTTTCTCATCTTTATCGCGGTAGCGGTCACCTTGCTGACGGCCTTTCTGTTCTTCACCGAAAGCGGGCTGACGAGAAGCGGGATGGTCGGGAGGTTGGAGTCCGCGGCCGGTATTTCGGGCAGCGCCGGCAGCCGAATACAACTGTGGAAAGCGGGCGCCAGGCTGGTAGCCGGAAGACCTATCTTTGGCTGGGGGCCCGATAGCTTCAGAGTCGTCGCCCCGGGGCCAGGGCTTTTGAGCGGGGTCATCGAACTCGCGACCCACCCTCACAACCTGATGCTGGAATTCGCCGTCAATCTTGGTGTGCCGGCCGCCTTGTTACTCCTGGCCCTGATCGCCCTATCGATCAGGCGATTTTGGCGTCGCCCGCCCGTCGACACCGACGAGCCGTGGAGTGCCGATATCGGGTTATGGCTGGGAGCTGCGATCATCGGTCAGCTTGTCATCACGTTGACCCAGTCGCTGAATATCATCCCGTTCCTGCTCTTTTTAGCGCTGCTCGGGGCGCAGGCCGGTTCCTCCGAAAGCCAAACATTCAAAACCTTTCACCTGCCTTTATTGCTGAAGCAAGGCGTCACAGCGGTCGCGATCTCCCTGGTCGTCTTGGCCGGCTGGGCCGGGTGGCGCAGCGTCGTGGCGGAATCAGCGTACCGGCTTGGCTTCAAGGTCTCGGAGATGGAGGCGCCTCCGGTGGCTCTGACCGAGAAGGCCGTCAGACTCAACCCCTATTCGGTCGTTTACAGATACCGCTTGGCCCGCATTTATTTGGCACGCGTCGAGGTCGACCCGGACGAAGAGGATTACCTAAAAGGCCTAGAGCAAGCCAAAGCGGGCCGACTTGTCCGCCCGCTGGACCCGACGTTCCCGATGATCGAGGCGCGGCTCCATCAGCGCAGCCAGACCGAGGATGGTCCACAAGCGGCTATAACCGCGGCCGAGGAAGCATTGGCGTTACACCCGCGTTCTTTCGCCGTGCGGCGCATTCTCGGGGATCT
>DAOUYN010000121.1 GCA_030666075.1 Actinomycetes bacterium
CTGGTAAAGAGATGCGAGACGGCTTTAGAAGTCGGATATGATGGTTCCGAGATGATCACGTCGTGCCCGGGATCGCAAAGCAGCAGATAATGACGCGCATCGTCAATCACCGCACTCACCCGTTGGCTGTTGAATAGGCCGGGGTAGAAATGCTCCTCAACCGCCCTGTAGATGGTGGGGTTGATCTCGACGTTCTCGATTTCCTTTACCCGGGGGTCACTGACCACGGTGGCCAGCGTCATCCCGGTTCCCAAACCGATGTTCATCAGTGAGCTGGGATTGTCGTGCACGGCCAGCGGCAATAGGGCCAGCAATTTCTGGGTCGTCGCGTCTGAATGGCTCGACCCTTCAAGCCGTCCGCCATTCGCGAGCAGCCGCTCGCGCTCACCATCGGCGCCGGGCGGACCCAGGAAGACCTGAACGCGCCCGTAAATGCCTTCCCGATCGAATAGGGTTTCAAAGTTCGCTATCCGCTCTAAGAATTGAGAGTACGATCGATAATGGTCGGCGAACCCGTAGCCGAAAGCCAACCTCGCGTTCGAGCCCACGGCGGTGGAGAAAACCAAGACGGCCAAGAAAAAGGCGGCGATTCCTACGGCCGGGCGGACCCGCCCGGCTAAAACGAATGCGAAGCACGCAAGGACCATATTTATCGAGACGGCAAAAAGATTGGTCCCTTGCAAACCGATGACCGGGACCAGAACGAAACCGGCGGCCAACGAGCCACCGGCTGCCCCCCAGGTGTTGACCGAATAGACATCGCCGGCCGACAAATCGGCTTTCTTTTCGACTTGCGCCCAGGCTTTGACGACGACCGGGAAACTGGCGCCCATCAATGAAGTCGGGACCAGCATGAGCAGAAAAACCAAGGCCATCTGCACTGTCTTGAACACCGAAAAAGATGAGCCCAGATTATAGTAAAGACTGGCGTAGATCGGGCCCAAGTTATTGATCATGAAGAACGTAAAGATACCGAATAGTCCGATCCCTAACTGAAGAGCGGCAAAAACACGGATCGGCTCCTTGCGGGTGCTTACGTATATGCCGCCATAATAACCGCCGATAGCCAACCCGGCCATGAAAGCGCCCAGGAGTATGCTGAGCGAATAGACCGTGCCGCCGATGGTGTTGGTGAGCGCTCTCGACCAGACGATCTCATAGATCAAACCGGCCATCCCTGAGGCGCCAAAGCCCCAAAAAACGAGGCTATTCTTGAGTCGTGAACCCATCTTGCTGTTCATCAGATCAAGCTCTCTTTGCTGCAAATCGTGAAACGTTTCACATAACTCCCGACACTTTAGCCTGTTGCGGGCGGCTTTTATAGCCCGCTTGCCGATATTTTAGACAGAAACAAAGGATGCAGCTGTAGGCACGGTAACCACTTGCTCGCCTTATACCCAAGGACAACCCGGCTCTAACAGACGGGTGTTCTGAATAAAGATGGGAGAAGCTGAGAACTAAGCCAGGATATCGCGCAGGCGCTGACGGACGGCTGGGTCGCCGGTGTAGTCCATCATCGCGCTCCAGCGCTCTTGGAGCTCGCACAGATGGACGAACGGATCGACTTTCACGACATCGGCCAAGGCGATCCGGGCATTAGCCGCAGATTCCCTGGCTCCGACCTCATCGCCTTCGGCCAGATACTCGTCGGCCAGCAGCCGCGAGGCAGCAGCCATCTTGGTCTCGAGCTCTCCCTGAAGAAAGGTGCCCGGATACGGCGCGAGATCAGCCGGATTCAGGTGGGACATACCCTCCACCGCGACCTGGCTGTCGAGCTTGGTACGCTCATAGAGAAAGCGGTGAATATCTTCGCGCATCTGTCGCCAGACCGGGTGCGTTTTGGGCGGAGCCAAGTGCTTGATGGAAAGTTGATTGTCGAGAAAGAAGTCGAACCCGAACATGCGGGCATTCATTAAAAAGTCTATATCTTCGCCGCGGGTAACGAGCGGATCGAAAGGCACTTTTGTGAAGAGGCTCCGATCGACGACCATATTGCCGCCAAAGACGAAGTTCGTCTCCTTGAGCCGCGGCTCGGTGCCGATGGTCTGCTCGAAAGCGAGATTCATCTGTCGATGCGGGTCCCAGTGGTCCATCCAAGCATGGTGGGCCTTAGTCACGATGTAGCTGCCGTCAGCCTGGAGATAGTAACCGGCGACCCCCGAAACAGCTCTGCCTTGATGTTCGCCGCCGACGAATTCCCGGGCCTTGGTCATGAAATCCGCGTCCTCGAAGACCTCGTCATCATCGATGAGCACGGCCGTTTCTGAGCCGAAGATGTGAGCGGCAAAGAGGCATAAGTTCCGAATATTCGAGTACCCTTGCAACTCCAGTAAGTCACAATCGCCGCCGCGGCCGTCTTCAGCCAGAACCTGATGGATCTTGCTTAGGTGTGTGGGGCCGAAGAGCCGCGCATCGACACCTAGGGTCCGCGCCTGTGCCAGGAATTCAGCCACCTTAGCTTCGACCTGCATGGCAATATCGGGGGCAACGGGCACGGCGATCACGACAAGCTCGAAGTCACGGTCCTTGAGGGTCTGGATACTTTGAAGCGCCCTAAACAAGGTCCCGTCCTGATCTAATGGCGTGGGGTGGTCATAGACGGCGTCCCCTGCCCGCCAACCGAAGTCGCTTGTCCTCGCCCAGTAGGACGGGATGATCATCGTGGGTTTCAAAGAGATGTCGGCGCTAGATCCGGCTCATCTCCCGGCTGACCTTAGCCATCCAGGGTCCTCCGGGAACGCAGTAGCCGGGCATCTCGAATGGACTGGCGACTCGTCCCCACATGCCGGCGATATAGTGGGCTTGGTTATCAATGGCCTCTTCCGGGGTCGCCCAAGCGGCCCAGCCGCCACCGACCGCCATCCGGCCAAAGTAGTTGTTTCGATTGGCGTTGGCGCGGCCGCCGCCGGATTCTATCATCGCTATGGCCGGCATCAGGCGCGGCTCGATTCCGGCGTCGACAGCGGCCATGTAAAAAAGGCGTCCTTGACCCTGCAACGGCGTGCGGGCCAGATATTGGTCGATCCGCCCTATCCAGTCGCCGCCGCGATCCGGGAGCGCCGCCCACTTGCGCAGACGCTTCCGACGCCGATTGATCTCAAAAACCCGATCCCTTATGTCCTTGAGGGTCTCGGAGGTCTCCTTGAGCTTATCGTTCTCAGCCGTGAGTTTTTTGTTGCTGCCCTTTAGCCTCTGGATCTCGCTGGCCTGCTGGACGACTTCTTTCCTGGCTTGAGCCAGTTTCGTGCTCGTCAGAACCGTCACTGCGGTCACCACAGCCAACAGAACGACTGCAACAGCCAGCCCGCTTAGGCCTATCCAAAACCAGCCGGGGAAAAGTCCCCGCCCGTGTTTACCAGGTACTACCAGTGCTACGACCTCCTCATCGCTTCTTGCCGCAGCCCTGGGCAAATCAGCGCCCGGGCCCCGTGTCTAAGCGCTTATCGGTCAAAACAGCTCACAAGTTTACAGACCGTGGAAGCCTTTGGCAAGTTTTGGCATCGTTCCCGCAGCTCAGCGAGGTGAACGTGCACTTCTTCAGCCGCGAGAGGTGACGATCCAAATCAACTTGACGATCGCGTAGTTGAGCAGAATGTAAAAAGCGATAGCCACCAACGCGCCGAGCTCCAAAATGCCGATGCTGGTGCTGACGACTGGAGCGTTAAAGACACTCAAGAATGGCATCACGAACGGCTCCGTCAGCGTGTAGATGAAACTGACAAACGCGTTCCCTGGATTTCCCCCTAGCGCCATCAACAACAGCCTTATGAATATCAGACTGATCAAAATGACGAAAACATAATTGATGATGCGGGTCACCTTAGTGACGGAGGGACCAGGCTTGTGCGGGAAGTCTTCCCACTGCTTCTGCTCTTTGCCCTTTTGATCCCCGTCTTCCGGGCGCGGTTGCCGTTCCGGTTCAGCATTACCCATGCCGACCACCCCCTTGATTTAATCGTTCCCTAGTCTGAGCTGGGATAACGTGATGTAGAGAAGGCGCACTTTCCGTTGATACGGCTCCGCCCTTGTAGTCGCCCGTAAAAACGGTAGAATTGCCTTGAAATCAAAAAAGGAAGTGATCGGCTCGATGACAGACACCCCTCCCGAAGACCATAACGAGCTTATAGATAAAGAGATC
>DAOUYN010000072.1 GCA_030666075.1 Actinomycetes bacterium
TTGGATTGCGTTCCTGCTCGAACTTGGCTTCGGCCGAATCTATCTGGTCTCCAAGAAACCGATCGAGCTTACTTACTTTTTCTAAGACGTAGTCCTTGATGTTTGGGGCGACATCGGTTTTGATGCCTTTTATTTGTATATCCACGAGTACCTCCAACCGGTGTAGGCGGCGTATTACCTGCTTGTACGTTTGCGAAGAGTGGTTTCGCTACGCGGTCACGCTCATCAACTTTGCGAAAATATCACAAAGAGCTAGCCATTGCCAGACTTTGCCGCCCAGACCTATTAACTAGCCTCTACCCATGTTTTCGGTCGTGAAAAACGTCTGTGGACAACATTCTCTTGGCGATCTCCCGCGAGCGTACCTGGTAATCACCGCGGGCGATTGCCGCTTTCAACTCGCTGAGATCGGCTCGCTGTCCCCCAGGGTGCCGACTGTGGTCTCCCGGTTTACGGGATGCGTTAGAACCAGTACTCATTTGCAACCTCTCTTGCCTCCGCTTGCTCTTTCTATTGAAGGTATCGGTGATACTCAAGGGCCGCGATACTATATTTTGGTACAGGTTAAGTTTTTCATATCGACCCTGATTAAAGGGCTCGGGCCAGTGTGACCACATGGACAGTTGTGGCGCCCGACTCCACAAGTACGCGGGCGCATTCGGACGCGGTCGCTCCGGTTGTGAGGACATCATCGACCAGTAAGACTGAAAGCCCGGTCACGCTGGTACCGCGGCGGACGGCGAAGGCGCGGCTGACATTTTTTCGGCGCTCAGCGGGAGAGAGGCGGCTCTGGTCTGCCGTGCGGCGGATCCGTTTCAAGAAAGCGACTGCCGGTCGCCCCGTCAGGCGGGCCAACCTCCGGCCTAAAAGCTCGGCCTGGTTGTAGCCGCGGGCCCATTTCTTCGAACGGGCTAACGGCACCCAACTGACTACGTCGTGTGAGGTGACGAAGGGGAGAAGCTCCTTAGCCAGAGCTTCAGCCAGACGGGTGTTGTTGCGATACTTAAAGTCATATATCAATTCACGTCCGGGTCCGGCGAAGACCCACGCCGAGCGGGCCGATGAAAAGTAAGGTTGTTCCCCCGCGCAGTCAGGGCAGGAATGGCTCGATATGGACCGGGGTCGCCCACAGCGCCCGCAGATCGGCCCGCGGATCGACTCCAGTTTGACTAGGCAAGCGGGGCAAAGGAGTTCGCCCGTGAGTCGGCCGCAGGCCGGGCAGCGCGGCGGATAGAGTAAGTCCAAAAACGCAGAGAGGTAGGCGGACACTTCCAGATATTACTATAAGTGTAGTAGTGAGGCAATCTCGATCCACGCCGGTATCGTCAGCATGCTTAGAGTGGTGCTGACCAGAATAGCCCCGGAGAGGAAGTCGCGATCAAGCTCGTATTTGTCGCCGATGACAAAGGTCATCAAGGCCACCGGCATCGAGGATTGTAAGAGAACGACACCGCTTACGACTGGAGACAGGTCGAGCACGACCAGAGCGGCGAGCGCCACGGCCGGCATCACCGCCAACTTTAGGATCGTCAGCAGCGTCACGGAACCGAAGTGACGGCCGAAGCGGGCGCTTAAGGAGATGCCGATGGAGAGCATGATCACGCCGGTAGTTGCCTCAGCCATGGAGTCGATTGCCAACTGGATCGGGCCCAAAAGAGTTACGTTGGAGAGGGCGAAGCCCAGGATGAGTCCGGCCAGGTTAGGCGCTGCGTAGATCATCGCCTGCCGCGGGGCGTTATCAGATGACCGTCCGTACTTGTTTGCGAAATATATCCCGACCGTGAACAGGATGATCACAGTACCGAAAATATCGAAGAAGACGGCCTTTACCAGATGCTCCCGGCCGAATAGAGCCTGGGTCAGCGGGTAGCCGAGATAGCCGGTATTGCCGACCCCCGAAGCCAGCAAGAACGCGCCGAGCAGGGGGCCCTGAAAGTGGGCGAGCCGGGCAATGCCATAGCCGATCGAAAGGGTCACGAGGCTGATGCCGAGCGAGATCGCCGAGACCCACAGTAGCGATGCCTCCAAGGGGGCCTCCCTGGCCGCGGTGAAGATGAGGGCCGGGAGGCAGATAAAGATGATGATGTTGTTGAGCGCGACGCGATCTTCGAATCTGAGCAGTCCCAGCCGGCGGGCGACTACACCGACCCCGATGAGAAGGAATATCCCGAGCGTCAGACCTAAGGGATTGACCATCTCTCCTATCTTTCCATCCGGGAGACGATCTAAGAGCGGTCGATATCGTTCGCTGAGTTACGATCGCCGACGGCCGCTGCCAATGTCTCCAGGTAGGGCGCATGCGCCACTCCGGTCTCGGTGACGATCGCCGCCACCAAGCGGTTCGGGGTGACATCGAAAGCGGGATTGGCCACCTGGATGTCGAGCGGCGCCAGGCGGGTCTTGCCGACGATAGTCACTTCGTCTTCGGCCCGCTCTTCTATAGGGATATGCGAGCCGTCGACGATGTTCAAATCGATCGTAGATGTAGGGGCGGCGACGTAAAACGGTATGTTGTGCGCCTGGGCAAGCACCGCTACGGAATATGTACCGATCTTGTTGGCGACATCGCCGTTGGCGGCTATCCGGTCGGCGCCGACTACGACCTTTTGAACCTTTCCCTGCTGCATGAAGTGGCCGGCCATGCTGTCGGTGATCAGGGTCATGGGCACTCCAGCGCGCTTCAATTCCCAGGCGGTCAGTTTGGCGCCTTGGAGCCGGGGCCTGGTCTCATCGACATAGACGTGGATCTTCTTGCCCTGCTCCCAGGCGGCAGTGATGACGCCCACGGCCGTACCGCAACCAGCGCAAGCTAAGGCGCCGGCGTTGCAGTGGGTCAAGACATTGTCGCCGTCTTCGATGAGCGAGGCGCCGAATTCACTGAGACTCTCGTTGCGGTCAACATCTTCTTCTTGAATGCGCACAGCCTCTTCGATCAGGATGGCCCTGAACTCAGGTAGACTTTTTTCATTATTGGCCTCGGCCATCGACATCATCCTGGAGATGGCCCAGAAGAGATTGACCGCCGTCGGGCGGGTGGCGCCAAGTACTATGGCTGCTTCTCTCAGTTCGGTGATGGCATCTTCGGTGGTGGAGGCGTCTGATTTGCTCGCCGCCAGAGCCAGGCCCAGGGCGGCAGTGACACCGATAGCCGGCGCTCCGCGGACTTTCATGGTGGTGATGGAGTCGGCTACATCTAGATAGCTGTCAAAGTATAGATAATCTTCAGTTTCCGGGAGTACGGTCTGGTCGATCATTTTGACTCGTCCATTGGACCATTCGACTGTTCTCATAAGAGGTCAAGGATAGCAAATCCGGTCACGCCCGGCCAAGCGCCGGGCTCAACGGCCTAAGACTTGCCGGTAGCCTTGCAGAATCTCGCGGGCCATAGCCTCCATGCTGAAGTCGCTCTCGACTCGTTCCTTGGTCCGGGCCCCTAGCTTGTCGCGCTTGATATCGTCGCCGAGCAGGAGGTTGAGGGCCGCGGCCAACGCCTGATGGTCCTCGGGGGGGACTATCAGGCCGGTGTCCCCGTGAAGGTTGGCGTAAGGGACCCCCGTTGGCAGGTCCGTGCTGACGACCGGCTTTTTGCAGGCGTGGGCCTCGAGCTGGACGAAACCGAAGGCTTCCGATTCCGCGATCGACGGCAGGGTGAAGATATCGCAAGCCTTGTAGTAGGCGGGTAGTTCCTCATCGGTCGCCCGGCCGACAAAATGGAACCGCTCGGCCACCCCCAACTCGGCCGCGAGGGCCTTCAGTTCCGGCTCCAGCACCCCTTCGCCCACGATCACGAACTGGGCGTCTACATCAGGGGCCGCTCTGATAAGGTACTCAAGCCCCTTGTAGTAGATGAGCCGTCCGACAAAGAGGACAAGCGGCGTTCCGAATCGTTTTCGGATCTCCTCGGCCTTTGCCTCTACGGCGGGGTCCGGCTTGAACGGTTCGAGGTCGATGGCGAAGGGGATGACCCGGCACTTATTCCGGACCGGGCGCAACCACGGTGACGACTCGATGAGATTAGGCGATGAGACCATGATCATATCGGCCCGTCGCAAGAGCCGTTCGATAATGGGACCATAGAGTCTGCGCAGTAGGCGCTGACGCACGACGTCGGCGTGATAGGTGACGACGAGTTTCCCGGGCGCCCCGGCCGCTAAATACGCCAACTCTCCGATCGGATTAGGAAAATGCAAATGATATATGTCTGCCCGGGCTCTCTTGATGGCGCCATAGAAGCCCGGAGCGATCGGAGCGGACTGGACGACGCTCCAGGTGGGGACGCGCTCGACCGTCACTCCGTTCACGGTCTCACGTTTCGCGAGACGACTGTCGCTGGCGACCAGGACCTCGACATCCGCCTGATCCCCCAGCGCCTCAGCGACATCTTGGACGTGTTTCTCCACCCCGCCGATGTGCGGATAATAGAGCTTGTTGACCTGAAGGACTTTCATTTCCGGTTGACCTTATCAGGTTGGCGAAGAGGGCTCAACACCTCGATATCGACCCACCTGTCTTTGTTATAATCTAGGAGTGAAACCAGAGAACAACAATGTCATCGTGACCAACCGGAAGGCGCGACACGACTTTCATATCGATGAGACATTTGAGGCCGGCATTGTCTTGGTCGGCACGGAGGTCAAGTCGATGCGGGCGCATAAAGTCAATTTAAAAGACAGCTACGCACGGGTAAGTAATGGCGAGGTTTTCCTGTATAATATGCATGTAAGCCCGTACGAAAAAGGAACGACCGCGGCGCACGAACCAGAGCGGCCACGCAAGCTTTTATTGCATCGCCAGGAGATTCGGCGCCTCATCGGGAAGACCAGGGAACGCGGGCAGACATTAGTGCCGCTGAAACTATATTTCAGCGGGCAACGGGTGAAAGTCGAACTCGGCTTGGCCCGGGGCAAACAGCTCCATGACAAGAGAAGAGCAATAGCGGAACGGGATTCCAAGCGCGAGATAGAGCGTTCATTTCGAGAGCGCCAGAAAGAGTAAAGCGGCGCGACCCGTTTCAACGCCACGATCGAAAGATCTTGGGGGCGTTTTTGGTTTCGACAGGGGTATTTTCGAACTCAAGTCGCGAGTCGAGGTCCCAATCACCTCGTTAAACAATTGGAAGGCATTCAAACGCCAATGAAGAACTAGCTCTGGCTGCTTAATAAGTGGTCACGCCGTCCGAGTTGTGTCCGCGGACTCGATAACGGCGTCGCTTAGCGGACTACCGACCCGCCCATGCCTGTAAGCGGGTTTCGGGAATCTCACAGGTGGGCCGAACTGAAGGGTTTGCCGTTGAACCTCAGTCCGGTGGGATAAATCAACCGGCTACACTCGTAGAAGCTTGAGCATCGTTGCCTTTGGACGCGAGTTCGACTCTCGCCGCCTCCACCACGAAGCTCGTCAGGCGCACTTGCCGTGTCGCTTGTCGGGCTTTCTTCGATTGCTTTTCCCTTCGGCCGAGTTCGCCTCGGCGTCTCCACTAACTCAGGATAATGCCTTACAAGGCATGATTCCGCGATGTCCGGGGCATCTTCAGACACCTCTTGCAAATAAATATGCTGTCGCTTAGGGGTCAATAAGATAGAGGTTAGCTCCAGGGCAACTTAATGATTACAATCGAGGAAGATCCAGAAAGCGCGATTAAGAGAGCCACCTATGGAATCAACATTACTTACCGACATCGTCATCATACTCACGCTCTCCGTGGCTGTATTGTTCGTATC
>DAOUYN010000015.1 GCA_030666075.1 Actinomycetes bacterium
ACTGTGGGTATCGCGGGCCACCGTGTAACGTATACGCATCCGTTCAATCGCCTTGACGAGCTCAAGCCGGGAGACAAGATCGTACTCGAGACCCTCGAAAGCATCTACGAGTACCGGGTCGTCCGGTCTGACACGCTCGACCCCGAGGACCTTTCGGCGCTGGTCCAAAAAACAGATGGTTCAGCCCGGCTCACCTTGACGACCTGCACCCCGAAATACAGCGCTAAATTCCGTCTCGACGTCCAGGCCTCGCTGGCTAAAGTCACCCAGCGCCGGCGACCGACGATACTTCGAAGCTTAGTGAAGAACATCGTGCCGGATGTTCCGAACGATGCCCCGCAAAACGCGATCGACTTATGGGTCCAGCAGGCTCAAGAAAAAGTCGCCATCTCCCCAAACGACGCCACCGCCCGAAAAGAGCTTGGCGCGGTCTATCGACGCATCGGCAGATACCAAGATGCACTCGGTCAACTGGAAACAGCAGCCGAGATCGAACCGGAGGACGCGAGCATCTACTATCAGCTCGCTTCCGTCCACAGCCGGATGAAGAACGTGGACTCGGCTATTGCTACCGCCATGCTCTCAATATCCTTGGAGCCGAAGCTAGAAGCGGCCCACTATCTTCTCGGGACCCTCTATCTTGAGACAGATGATGCCAGTAGAGCGATCACGGCCCTAAATACGGCCATTGCCTTGAATCCTCTTTCTGGTGATACATATTTCCTGATCGGGCAGGCAAACGAGGAACTGGGGGACTTATCCGAGGCAGAAAGAGCATATGAGAAAGCTCTTCGGTATATTCCGGATTTCTTGGAGGCGAAGGCTGCCTTGAGAAGATTGGCCCGACTGGGGCCGCAGTCAAACTAGCGCCGGCGCATCCAGGCGCCGCCGGAAATCAAAGCGCCGCCGGTCAGCAGGAACTGCCAAAGCTCGACGCCGGTATCGGCTTGACGCTCGAAGGGGAGTTCGGCCGTATCATTGACCTCGGCGGTCGTATTGACGTCTTCTTCCTCAGCTTCGGCTTGTGCCACGTCGACGACCTCACCCACTTCGGAACCACTCACGCCATACTTCTCGGTCAACCACTCAACAACGGCTGCCCTCTCAGCGCGGCTCAACTGAGCGCCTCGATCTATCTCTTCATCAACCAAGTCCGTCCACTCGTCTTCTGTCAACTCAGACTCGCGGATCCTCTCGGCCGAATGACAGGCCGTGCATTTGCCACTTACCACTGATTCAGCGTCTACCGCGGCCGAAGCGACCCCTGGCAGCATAAGCGCTATAAGTAAAACTGCTCCGAGTATAGTTATTCTGTTTCTGAGCACTTTATCTCCCGATATTTGACCCGTTGTTGGAAGTACGCGGTCCCTGGTTAGGCTTTCCTCGCGATTGTACATGTTATCACATATACCCTTTCCAGACAATCCCAGTCACTTGGTGTCCGGCCACTTATTATTACCTATCGGCAAGCGACACTTTCTTGCTGAGCATAAACTTGGCCTTGTTAATACTCCAAGCCAAAATGTCGATAAGTAAGTATGTTGTACGGTGTGTTTTCGATTGTTTACCTGTTCGTGGGGTAAAGGGAGGCAAAAATGAGCGAGATAGATATGCAATTCGTGACCTTCGACTTGGCCGGCCAGACTTATGGCGTGAATGTGAGCGACGTTGTCGAAGTCATTCGAATGGTGGGGATGTCCAGTGCGCCCGAGACGCTGCCTTTCGTGGTCGGCCTGGTCAATATCCGCGGCAAGGTCGTTCCGGCAGTGGACATGCGCGCTCGGCTCCACCTTGGACAAGGAGAATACACCCTGGCCACGCCAATTCTCGTGACTAGGACCGATGGCGCCTCTGTCGGCTTGGTCGTCGATCGGGTACGTGAGGTAATCTCTCTGTCGGATGCCGACATAGATCGGCCAAACAGCATGTTTTCCAAGTCCGAATGCTTGATCGGGGTGGCCAAGGTCGCGGCCAAGATGATCTTCCTGATCGATCTGCACGGGATATTCTCAGCAGACGACGCGGAGCTCATCGAGCAACTGGCAGCGGTCCAGAATATCGACACCAAGGCGCTTGCGTGACAACTGATATGGCGATGAGAGCAGCCAAAGCCGCTGAGCTAGACCAGGACGATTACCTCAAGTTCCGCGAGTTCCTGGTCGAGCAGACAGGTCTCTTCTTCCCGGAGAAACGCCGCGAGGACCTCGAAAGGGGCCTGTTCGACGGGTTTGCGAAGTCGGGCCTGTCGTCGATGAGCGAGTATCTCGAAGCTCTGAAGGCAGGCCCCCCTGAGGGCCTAATGTCCAAGCTAATAAGCCTGTTGACGATCAGCGAGACCTATTTCAACCGAGATAGCTCCCAGTTCGATCTGCTCCGGCGCGAGATCCTGCCCAAATTGATCGAGAGCCGGATGACGACGACCCGGAAATTGCGCATCTGGAGCGCCGGTTGCGCGACCGGCGAAGAACCGTATTCTCTGGCGATCCTATTAAGAGAGACCATCCCTTATATGGACAACTGGGACATATCGATACTGGCTACCGACATAGACAAAGAATCTATTGCCCGAGCACAGGCGGGGCGCTATGGGCGTTGGTCATTTCGAAATATGCCTCAAGAATGGCTCGATAAGTACTTCTTTATCTCTAATACATCCGAGTACCACCTCTCAGACGCGATCAAAGAACAAGTCACTCTCTCACATGTGAACCTTAAGAACAGCATCTATCCCTCAATAGTCAACGATACTGCCGACTTGGACCTTATCGTCTGCCGCAATGTCATGATCTATTTCGACGATCATACGACTGCCGAGGTCATGTCAAGATTCCATTCATGCCTCGGCGAAGGCGCCTGGCTGCTTTCCGGGGCTTCCGATCCGATCCCCCCGAAGGATCTTTTTCGAGCCCGGAACTTTTCCGGCGCCTTCATTTATCAGAAGGCCACTCCGGGCTTTGATGCCCGCAAGATCGTCCGCCCGAAGGTCATGGCGCCCGCGGCGAAAAAAACACGCCCGCGCCAGGCAGCGAAACCAATAGCAAAACCCCTTGACCCACAAGCCCTGAAGGCAGCCGCTGAGGCACTGCTCGAGGTCGGACAGCCGAGCCTGGCGGCCAACAAAGTCTGTGCCATTCTCAAGGATGATCCCAAGAATGGGGCGGCCTTATTGCTAATGGCGCGAGTCGAGGTGGCCCAGGGCGATCTTGAAGGGGCCGACCAGTACGCAAAAAAGGCGATCTCCCTCGACAAGCTCAATGCTTCAGCGTACTACCTTCAGTCGGCAATCCGCCAGAGCCTTGGCAAAAACCGCGAAGCCGTCGAATCCCTAAAGAAAACCGTCTACCTTAAGCCCGGCTTCATTGCCGCCCATTTCAGCTTGGCTTGCCTAAATAAAGAGCTAGGCCACGGCAGACTAGCAAGAAAGTCCTGGCGGAACGTTCTAAGGCTCATGGTTGGTCGAGGAATGGACGAAATAGTACCCGAGACTAATGGAGTCACGTACGGCACGATAAAGGAAATCGTGGAATCAAGCCTAAAACAGGAGACTGAGTGATATGGGAACGACTAACGGAAAAGACCTCGACCTGAGCCTGATCAACCGGCTCGTTGACATTCACCTGTCAGAGGCCCAGATCAAGGAAGTGCTCGATATCAGAGCGACAAACTTGGCGCAGGCCCCAAGCGAAGAGCTTGAAGAGTCAGCGACCAGCCAGTACGTCTCTTTCAGGCTTGCGCACGAGCGCTACGCGCTCGAAGTGCATCTGGTCGAAGAGATCCAGCCGATCAAGGAATTGACCCGGATCCCGTGCACCCCCGCATTCGTCTTCGGCGCAGTCAACGTCCGCGGCTGCATCCTGCCGGTCATCGACATAAAGAGCTTTTTTGGCCTGACACCAAGCAAACTGACCCCGGCGAGCAAGATCATTGTCGTTGAAACCGATGAGCTACAGCTCGGAGTCATTGCCGATCAGGTCGATGAAGTGATGGACCTCCGGGTTAACGAGATCAAGACGCAGATAGAAACCTTATCTGGTAGTTCTGAGGCGTTCATCAGGGGTGTCACCGACGACGCGGTCATCATCTTGGATATGGCCGGACTCGCTCAGGACAAGCGAATGATAATCCACGAGGATGTGTAGGGAGCTAAAATGCCGATATCTGATGAAAAAATAATGCAGCAGTTGATGTCGACCTTTAAAGCAGAGGCCGACGAGCATCTCGAAGCTCTCAATAAACACCTGCTTGACCTTGAAAAAAACTCGACTGGTGACCATAAGGGCATCCTCGAAGAGGTTTTTCGGGAAGCCCACAGCCTCAAGGGCGCGGCCCGATCCGTCGAGGCCGGCGCCATTGAAACGACCGCCCACGGGATTGAAACCGTCTTTGCCGCTGCTAAGCGTCGCGAGCTGGAGCTGAGGCCAGTCCACTTCGACCTTCTCTATGAGGGGCTCGACTATATGAAAGCGGCCCTGGTGGCCCTGGCTGAAGGGGTGGATGCTCCAGATCACAGCGGGCTTCTGGCCCGCCTGGATCGCACGGCGCAACCCGCCGGCAGCTCTGTTGAAAAAACTGCCGCCTCGGCAAACAAAGCCGAGACAGCGGCCGGGCAGCCCAGTGATTCCAGCGACTCAACTACCGCGAGCCAAAAGACCAATAATAATAAGGGTAAGGGCATAGAGGAAACGGTTAGGGTCTCAACCCGCAAACTGGACACGCTTATGACGCACGTCGAGGAGCTGCTAGTCTCGAAGATTCGCACTGAGCAGCGCATCTCTGAGCTGAAGGACCTAAAGGGCGCTCTTCAAGAGTGGCAAAAATCGTGGTTCAAACACCGCGGCGCCTATGACAGTCTTCGGCGCCAGCCCCGCGATGAAATGGCTGAGCTCCTGTCTTTTCTTGGAGAAAATCAAGAAAACTTGAAACAACTGTGGTCAAACACTAATCACTTGCTCCAAGATTTCTCGAAAGACTCGATGCGCATGTCCCTGATCACGGAGGACCTCCAGGAAGACATCCGCCGAGTCCGCATGCTCCCTGTCGCGTCTATCTTTGAAGGATACAAGCGCATGGTGCGCGACCTAGCCCGCGCCCAGAATAAACAGATCAACCTGCAACTAGCGGGGGCACAAACAGAGTTAGACAAAAAGCTCATCGAGGGGATCAAAGACCCTCTGATGCACATCATCCGAAACTCCATCGATCATGGGATCGAGGCCCCGGCTGTCAGAACCGCCGCCAAAAAGGCGGCAACAGGGACTATCAAGCTCTCGGCCGGGCAACATGGTAATACCATCAAGATCGAGATCGAGGACGACGGAGCCGGGCTCGATATCGACAAGATAAAAGCCGCCGCAGTGAATAAAGGGGTCATCTCCGAACAAGAGGCTGGGGCGCTGTCCGATGAAGACGCCCGGCTCATGATCTTTCAGTCCGGCTTCTCGACCGCCGACAAAGTCACGAATGTCTCCGGGCGGGGCATTGGACTCGACGTCGTCAAAACCAATATCGAGAAGCTCAACGGCCTGGTCCATGTGAGCGCAAGCCCGGGCGGCGGAACTCGTTTTACCTTCAATCTGCCGCTGACGTTGTCGACATCGAGAGTCTTGCTCATCGAGACGGCGGGCGAAACCTATGCTATCCCCACGACCGCCGTCGAACGGATCATCCGCGTTGACCACGATGAAATCTTCACAGTCGGCGACCAGGCGGTCATCCGGGTCGCCGACCGCTCGATCTCGCTGGTAGGGGTGCGGGATGTCCTGGAGGTCCCTGATGATGACGAGCTCCCGGCCCCAGGAAAACTCCCGGTCATCATCTTGGGCGCGGCCGAGAAACGTGTCGCCTTTGCGGTCGACTCACTACTGGGCGAAACCGAGATAGTCATCAAGTCGCTGGGCAAGATGATGTCCCGCGTGCGCAATGTCTCAGGGGCGACCATCTTGGGCAGCGGCCAGGTCGTCATGATCCTAAACGTGGGAGACATGATCAAGTCGGCTCGTCAGGCAAACCACAGATCAGCCCCGGCGCCCAAAACCCCGGCGCCCGACATCTTAAGCAAAAAGAAGATCGTAACCGTCCTGGTCGTCGATGACTCAATCACGACCCGTATCATGGAGAAAAACATCCTAGAGTCAGCCGGGTACCAGGTATCCTTGGCCAACGATGGCGTGGAAGCACTGGAAGCGCTTCGTCACAATCACTTCGATCTGGTTGTCTCTGATGTCGACATGCCGCGCATGAATGGTTTCGAGCTAACGGCCCATGTCAAGGAAAACGAGGAACTACAGAACTTGCCCGTAGTCCTGGTCACTGCCCTCGATTCGGCCGCCGATAAAGAGCGGGGACTTGAGTGTGGCGCTGACGCCTATATCGTCAAGCGTTCATTCGATCAACAGAACCTCTTGGATACAATCGAGCAATTAGTCTAAAGGGCCTACAGACCTGAGGCGCCTACCCCTGTACAATGGAACAGGTGCTTGCGGAGGAAAGATGATAAAAGTCTTAATAGCGGAAGACTCGGCGGTGATCGCCGGGCATTTAAAGAGTCTACTCGAAAGCGACCCCGAAATATCGGTGCTCGCGATCGCCAAGAATGGCATTGAAGCCGTAGCGATGGCCAAGAACTTACATCCCGACGTCATCACGATGGATCTCCTGATGCCAAAGATGGATGGAGTGGAGGCCACGCGATCTATCATGCGCGAGTCTCCGACCCGTATTGTCATCGTCACGGCCAGCACCGATCAAATCGAGAGCCGTCCGGCATTCGAGGCCCTCAAGGAAGGTGCTTTGACGGTTTTGGACAAGCCCCGAGGCTATGGCCATCAGGACTACGAGCGCATCAAGGCTAATCTGATTAAGACGATCAAGGTCATGTCCACAGTCAAAGTCGTGACCAGATGGCGCGAACGCCCCCCGGCAAGGCTGACGACGAGCCCTGTAACCATGGAACCCCGCATCATCGCCATTGGCGCTTCAACAGGCGGGCCGGCGGCGTTAGGCCAAGTCCTGAAGGCACTTCCGCGTCTGCTGCCGATCCCGGTCCTAGTCGTTCAACACATGACCGCCGGATTCGGGGCAGCTTTCGCCGGATGGCTCGGCCAGGAGTGCGAGATATCGATCAAGGTCGCGCACGACCACGAACGGGCTGAACCTGGTGTCGTGTATATCGCGCCCGACGATCTTCATCTCGGTATTTCGGCCAACGGCCGGATAGGCCTGACGGAATCCTACGCAAAGAAGACATATCACCGGCCGTCGATCAATCATCTATTCGAAACAGTCGCCCGCGGTTTTCGCGGCCAGGCAATAGGCGTGTTACTAACCGGCATGGGTGAAGACGGAGCGACTGGAATGCTAGAGATCAAGAAAGCGGGCGGCAAAACCTACTGCCAGGACGAAGCGTCATCGATCGTCTTTGGAATGCCAAAAGCGGCTATCGCACTCGGGGCCGCTGATAAGATATTGCCGATCGACAAGATCGGTCCGGCCCTGGTCGCAACGGTCGGCGCGCAAGTGCAAAAACAAGGGGAGAAGATCAATGTCTAAGAGGATCATGGTAGCTGAAGACAGTCCGACACAGGCCCAGAGGGCCAAATTGATACTCGAGAGCGAGGGGTATGAAGTGCTGCTGGCTGAGGACGGGCAAATAGGACTGAAGACGGCAATAGCGGAGAAACCGGACCTGATCGTATCCGACATCGTCATGCCGGAGATGGACGGATACGAAATGTGTCAAAAGCTAAAAGAGCACGAAGAGACCCAGAACATCCCGGTGGTCATGTTGACCACAAAAGGCGATATCATGGACATCATCAAGGGCCTTGGCGTCGGGGCCGACAACTTTATCACCAAACCATACGAGGGCGCTTATCTGCTGAGCCGGATAGAAACGGTCTTTTCCAACCTGCAACTACGCTCTGAGGGACAATTGCCCGAGGAGAACGAGCTGGCGAACTTCCAAGGCAAGGTCAGCTTGACGAACGACCGTTTTCAAATACTCTCACTCCTGTTGAGCACGGTCGGTGTCGTGATCCACTGCAACGTCATGGGCCTCTTTCTGCTCAGCCCGAGCGGCCGCCATAGTCTTTATCTCGTCTCCTTGCAGCCGCTGGGCCCTGAGGCGGGAACAGACCTGACGACCAAGGTCCTGGCGGCAGCTAATGTCTTGGACGGGGGCGAATTGACTGAGACCGACGTTCGGATCACGAAGGTCGTCAAGGAAGAGATGCTCCCCGAGGATATGGCGTTATTCAGTTCTTT
The DNA here is from genome assembly GCA_030666075.1 of Actinomycetes bacterium. Classification (GTDB taxonomy): domain Bacteria; phylum Actinomycetota; class Aquicultoria; order CAJVYJ01; family JAUVQD01; genus DAOUYN01. The sequence goes on from DAOUYN010000015.1 coordinate 8,263, forward strand.
TATAAGTGTCCCGCTCATCAATGATCGGGAAGTAATCGGGATCCTGACCACCGCCAATACGAAGGAAGATGCGTTTCAGCCAGATGACGTGAAACTGTTGTACCAGCTCGGCCTGGAGTCGGCGGGAGCATTCGACAGAATCGGCAGATAGGGCTCTACCCCCAAGAAAGGACGACGATGGAGACTGACAACGACGAAATAGAGGTCCAGATAAAGAACGGCGTCATTGAGATATATGAAGACTTGCTGCGCACTGTTTGGGCGAAGATCGTCCCGACTTTGGGAACAGTCACGGTCGTGACCATCGTGCAGCGCGCGATCGACCGAACCGGCAAAGACCATCCGGTGCTTAACTATCTAAGCACTGCTGAAAACGGGCTTTCGTTTGACCTGATCAGGGAGCATCTGGGCGACGAAGAACGGGTCGAGTTGCGGGAGGCGTTCAAAGACCTTATCGCCAACCTTTTCGATATCCTTGCGAAGCTGACCGGCAACATCATTGTCCAGCAACTTATAAAAGAAGTGGACGGCCTGGAGCTTTCGCCCGAGGACGCCCGGTGAGAACAGGGCCCCTCGCTATCGGGGCGACGGCAGCTGCCTTGCCGCTGCTGACCGCCGGTGCCGTACTGGCCGGGGCGGCCCCTGCTCAAGTGCTGATAGTCGCCGCCCTCTGCGCGCTGGCCGGGGGCGGGACAACGATCCTGCTTGGGAAGAAAGGCGCGTCAGAGGCAGCCGTGGCTCTGGCCGACGCGAACGGCTGCTATCAACGATTGATGACGACTATGAATGACTCGGTCATCGTGGTCGATGCCCAAGGGAGGATCATCGAAGCGAACCAGGCCATTGCGAAACTCCTCGGCTACGCTCCCGAAGAGCTCCCGGGCCACTTTCTCCCAGATCTGACCCCGGCAAAGGAACGCCGGATCATGCAGGACTTCATCGGGGAAACACTCGCCAACGGGACCGCCGAAGCCAAAGACATAATGCTCGTCCAGCAAAACGGAGACACATCCTGGCTTGACTGTGCCGCTGTCCGGATCGAGGGCGACGCGGACGTTTCGGCCCAGATCATGCTAAAAGACATCACGGCCAGTAAGCGTCAGTTCATCCTGACGGAAAAGGAGATCTCCTTTGTTCATGAGCTGAGCCGGACGCTGCCGCTTCTTCAAGACTTCGACCAGATGCTCGACAAGATACTGAGCATGCTAAGCAATGCTCTGCCCTTTGAAGGGTTCGCTCTGGTGCTGGCCGAACCGGCCGAGACGATGGCCACCGTGTGCGTCAGCGAAAAAGCCGAAGCCGGTTTTATTGCCGAAGTAGAAGGCTGTGTCATGGACATCCTGGCAGATCTCGGAGACAACGTCGATGCAGCTTCCGTCGATTTCAACCTTGAGTTCAAGGATGGGATCGACCCGGCCGGAACCAGTGTCGGCTCTCAGATCATGCTGCCGTTGGCCGTTGTCAACGGCGTGGCCGGCCTGTTCAGTTCGAAGGAAAACGCCTTCAAGAAAGAAGACCTATCACTGTTCTCGACGATGGTCAGCGGGATCTCCTCGCTCTACATTGCCTACAAGTCCTACCAGCAGGTCCAGCACTTGTCCATCACCGACTCGCTCACGGGACTCTATAACCGGCGTAAGTTCTTTGAAGAACTGGAGCGGGAAATCGAACGGATAACACGTTATGAAGCACCGATGACCCTGGTCATGCTGGACTTAGACCACTTTAAGGCAGTCAACGACCAGTTCGGCCACCAGATGGGCGACGAAGTCCTGAAAGAGACGGCCAAGGTCATGCTGGCCAACACTCGAAAAACCGATATCGTCGCCCGCTACGGCGGCGAGGAGTTTATTATCGTCTTGACGGAAACGCCGCTCGAAGGAGCGGTCGGGGTGGCAACGCGTATAAACCAGGCGATCGAAGAGGCTGTTGTCCTCGGGGCAGCCGTCGAGATCAAGGTCACAGCCAGCCTCGGGGTCGCCAC
>DAOUYN010000078.1 GCA_030666075.1 Actinomycetes bacterium
CTCCTTCTGGTCCGCGTTTCGTCCGACGCCCAGAGCTTTATAATAGTCCTTGATCTTTCCAGCGCTCATTTTACATACCGCTCGCTACTTCGCGACGCTCACCTTCGCGTGCCTGATGATATGGTCATGCAGGATATAGCCCTTCTCTAGAACCCTAAGGACCGTCCCTTCGGGAAACTCGTCGCTCTCCTCCTGCATGACAGCGGCGTGCAAATTCGGATCGAAAGGCTGCCCGATGGGCTCGACCGGGGTAAGCCCCTCTTTCGCCAACGCTTCCAGTAACTGATCGTGGACGAGTTTCATGCCGTCTTGGTAATCATCGAACTGATCGCCGTGGCCTTCATGGTCGAGCGCCCGCTCGAAATTGTCGATGACGGGCAAGACCTCGCCAATAACTCCCTGTGAGGCCAGCTTTAAGAACTCGCTCTGCTCGCGGAGCATCCGCTTACGAAAGTTCTCAAACTCCGCTTTGAAGCGCTGCAGACTATCGAGGTACTCGGTTGCCTCTGCCCGGGACTTATCAAGTTCGGCCCGCAACTCCTCGGCATCGACCGGTTCGTCTTCGATTACCTCTTCCGCGAACGCGACTTCCTCCTCGTTCTCAAGTTCGTCTTGCTTATCGTCATCAATCAAGAGAATTCTCCTTAACTAAACCTATTGAGCTTCTTCCTCATCAACGACTTCCGCGTCGATGACCTCATCTTCCTTAGGGCCTTGATCCTCTTGCTCCGACCCTTCGCCACCCGCGCCTTCCTGGGACGCTTGCGCCTGTTGGTAAACGACTTCAGCCAACTTGTGAGCCTCCTGGGATAGCTTCTCGGTCGACGACTTGATGGCCTCGACGTCATCACCCTTGAGTGCTTCCTTGGTCTCGTTCAATGACTCCTCGATAGTGGCACGGTCTTCTTCGCTGACCTTGTCTCCGACGTCCTTGACGGTCTTCTCAGTCGTATAGACGAGGTTGTCGGCCGTATTCCTCGCCTCAGCCTCTTCCTTACGCTTGCTGTCTTCCTCTGCGTGCGAATCAGCCTCTTTGACCATCCGGTCGATATCCTCTTCGCCAAGCGCGGCGCTGGCGGTGATGGTGATCTTCTGTTCTTGCCCGGTTCCCATATCTTTGGCCGAGACATTGACTATGCCGTTAGCGTCAATATCGAAAGCCACTTCTACCTGCGGAATACCGCGCGGGGCCGGAGGGATACCAATAAGATGGAACCGACCCAGGGTCTTATTGTAAGCAGCCATCTCGCGTTCGCCCTGGAGGACGTGGACTTCGACTTGCGTCTGATTGTCCTCAGCGGTGGTGAATATCTCGCTGCGTTTCGTCGGGATCGTCGTGTTTCGCTCAATCAGCTTGGTGGCGACGCCGCCTTTGGTCTCGATTCCCAGCGACAGCGGAGTGACATCGAGTAGAAGGATGTCTTTGACTTCTCCCACCAAGACTCCGGCTTGGATTGCGGCGCCGATCGCCACGACCTCATCGGGGTTGACGCCTTTGTGGGCTTCTTTGCTGGTGATATCCTTGACCATATCGGCCACGGCCGGCATCCGGGTCGAACCACCTACGAGAATGACATGGTCGAGCTGATCGCCGGTGACGCCGGCATCTTTCATGGCCTGCTCGACCGGATGGCGACTTTTATCGAGGAGGTCGGCGGTCATCTTCTGGAACTCCGAGCGCGATAGAGTCATCTCGAGATGTTTGGGGCCGTTTTGATCAGCCGTGACGAACGGCAGATTTATCGAAGTCTCCAAGGTGCTAGATAGCTCGACCTTGGCTTTTTCGGCCGCTTCCTTGAGGCGTTGCAGGGCCATCTTATCTTCGCGCAGATCAATGCCATTCTTGGCCTTGAAGTCCTCTGCCATCCAATCCATAACGCGTTCGTCGAAATCGTCCCCGCCCAGGTGATTGTTGCCGCTGGTCGACTTGACCTCGAAGACGCCTTCGCCGATTTCCAACACAGACACGTCAAATGTGCCGCCGCCCAGATCGAAGACGAGAATAGTCTGGTCTTGCTCTTTGTCGAGGCCGTACGCCAAAGCGGCGGCCGTCGGTTCGTTGATGATGCGCAGGACTTCAAGACCGGCTATCTTGCCGGCGTCTTTCGTCGCCTGGCGCTGCTGGTCCTCAAAATAGGCCGGGACCGTGACGACCGCCTGCGTTACCGGCTCACCCAAATAGGCCTCAGCGTCTCGCTTGAGTTTCTGCAAGATCTTCGCCGAAATCTCCTGTGGAGTATATTCTTTATCGTCGATCTTCACTTTGTGGTCGGTGCCCATCTCTCTTTTGATGGACGCGATCGTCCGGTCCGGATTGGTGATAGCCTGCCGCTTGGCGACCTCACCGACGAGCACCTCGCCCGTCTTAGAAAACGCCACCACCGACGGGGTCACCCGAGCACCCTCGGCATTCGGGATAATAGTCGGCTCGCCACCTTCCAGCACGGCCATCGCCGAGTTCGTCGTGCCTAGATCGATACCTAGGGCTTTTGCCATATCAAATCACTCCTTCAATGATTTCTAATTCTTACTCACTCCATTATAGATTATCTGAGCGTATGATTGTCAAGTTTTTTAGGACGCAGCAGCACACAGTTTAGTTTACCCAGTTTTTCAGTGCAGAAACCGGCAGCTCAGCGAGAGTCCGGCGCTAGCGTCAGGAGGGGATATCGGCAGTGGTGACGGCGGCGTCAACCAGTTCGCCAGCGGGCGCGGCCACTGCATTACGTTTCGACTTGGCCTCGTAAAGGGCCTGATCGGCCTGGTAGATAAGATCCGACTTGCTGGCAGCGCTGCTCGGATAGTTCGCTACCCCGAGGCTGAGTGTCAGATTAATCTTATGCTCGGTGCCGCCGCCGGTGAATACAGCTTTTTCCACCTCGTCGCGGAGTTTCTCACTGACGACATACGCGTCCTGGAAGTGCGTTTCCGGAAGGATGATGACAAACTCCTCGCCGCCGTAGCGGGCGACGATGTCCGTCTCTCGCGTTTGGCTCTGGAGCAAGTCCGCTATCTCACGTAAGACCTCGTCGCCGACCAGGTGTCCGAAGTTGTCATTGACGGATTTGAAGAAGTCGAGATCTATCATGATCAGCGATAACGGTTTCTCGTAGCGGATAGCTCGCGTCCATTCATGGTCAAGGCGCTCGGAGAAGTAGCGGTAGTTGTAGATACCGGTCAAAGCGTCGCGAGAAGCCCACTCTTTCGTCTGGCGGTACAGCCAGGCGTTCTGGATCGAAATAGCCGCCTGTCCCGCCAGGGCCTCAAGGAAACGTAGATTCTCATAACCATACGCATGCTCGTGCCGACGGCCGACCATCAAGACACCGAGCAGTTTATCTCCCACGCGTAAAGGCACGACCATCAACGAGTTGATATTCGGAGCAAAGGCCAGTTGCCATTTTCGCGGCACGCTCGAGAGAGATATTGGCGTTTTCGAGTCGGCCACCTGGCGCAAGACGCTCCGTTCATTCTCGATCACCATGTCTTTGACCAGCTTCTCATCGAGTCCCTGATGAGCCTGAATGCGCAGGTTATTTTGACTGTCCATCATAAAGAGCGCCGAAATGTCGGGCGTAAGATCGAGAGCGACGATATTGAGGACGAGCGGGTATATCTCGGCGACATTGAGGGTGGAATTGAGGGCGCGCCCGGTCTCGTAAAGGGCACTCAGATCGACCGCGGCCCGACGCAAACGATTGGCTATAAACCCTGAAGCCAGGGAAAGGGCAAAGAGCATGACCAAGTAGAGGTTGGCATCGTCGAACGGCCGATCGTAGAGGCGATCGAGCACCTGATAGTAAGTGAACATCCCGGCGGTCAAGGCGCCGCTAAAGAGCAACGACATAGTATGACCTCCGCGCATAGCGCCGAGGACTATCGGGATGTAGTAGAGCATGACTAGCGGAGAATCGAACGCATCGGCCGCGGCCAACAATAGCGTCACCAGTAAGAATGCCGCTCCGACTGTCAGATAGTTGCGAAGATTGTAACTGCTCCCGCGAGTGTACATCAGCCGCGATAGCAAACCTCCGTCGCGCAAGTCCCAGTGGAGCAAACCTCCGAGAACCAGGACTGACATCAGGGCCGCCTGCCGCATGAGTGGGAGACCCGACACCAGTGTCATGCCAAGGAGCGTTCCAACGATGATCGGTAGATAGAAATACCGAATCTGTTGATCAAGGCTTCTCTTAAACCATTTCATGTCTTTACCTGGTACTACTTGCTTGCGGCTGCTTATTCGCGACAGATTCACTTAGTATCGGCAACCGATGACCATTACTTGACCGCTTAAAGATTGGCCCTTGCCGTGCGAAAAGAGAATCGATGCTGCAGATAAGGGGTAGCGCGAGCCTTGGCGATAATCAATCTTTCGCACTCTACATGGATATCACGAAAAACCAGCGGACGCAAATATATTGGAACGAGTAGCTTAAAGGGTGATTGAGTCGGTGCCCATGTAGTCGACGAGGGCCTCGGGTACGGTTATTGACCCATCTGCCTGTTGGTAGTTCTCCATAACAGCGGCGACTGTCCGGCCAATGGCCAGGCCGGAACCATTAAGCGTATGCACGAGCTGCGGCTTCTTCGACTCATCACGGTACCGGATATTAGCCCGGCGGGCCTGAAAATCTTCGAAGTTGCTGCAAGACGATATCTCCTTGAAATTCTGATAGCTCGGGAGCCAGACCTCCAGGTCATATGTCTTGGCCGCCGAGAACCCGATATCGCCGGAACACAGGTTGACCACCCGGTAATGAAGTCCGAGAGACTGCAATATCTTCTCGACATCGGCGGTCAATGCCTCGAGCTCATCGTAGGAAACGGCCGGTTCGACAAATTTGACCAACTCGACCTTGTTGAATTGGTGCTGCCTGATCAGGCCGCGAGTCTCACGTCCGTGCGCCCCGGCTTCCCGTCGGAAACACGGCGTATAGGCCGTATAAAACAAGGGCAAAACGCCCGTGTCGAGTATTTCATCACGGTGGATGTTGGTCACCGGGACCTCTGCCGTCGGGATCAACCATAGGTTGTCGGCCGCGCACTTGAAAAGGTCGTCGGCGAATTTCGGCAGCTGACCGGTCCCGGTCATACTGGCCTCATTAACAAGAACAGGCGGCAAGACCTCTTTGTAGCGATTATCTTTTGTGTGGGTATCGAGCATGAAGTTTATTAAGGCCCGCTCGAGCCGGGCGCCGGCACCTTTGTAAAGAGCAAACCGGGCGCCGGATATCTTGGCCGCGCGGTCAAAATCAATAATATCCAGGTCTTCGCCCAGCTCCCAGTGGGGTTTTGGCTCGAACCCGAATGAAGGACGCTCACCCCAAACGCGGGCAACCTCGTTGTCGCTCTCATCTTTACCGATCGGCACTGATTCATGCGGCGCATTCGGTAAATACAAGATCGCCTCGCGCAATCCTTCTTCCAGCGGCCTGAGCTCGCCCTCGAGCACCGCGATCTCCGTCCCCAGCTGGGTTGAGACCGTCTTCAGCTCATCGGCCTGACCCAACAACTCTTCGGTCGATTCGCCGGCTTTTTTTGCTTGGCCGACAGCGCGCATGACTTCGCCGACAGACGCAGAGGCGCTGTTCCGCTCG
>DAOUYN010000198.1 GCA_030666075.1 Actinomycetes bacterium
TTCCATCAGGGCCGTGTGGATAGTATCGGCTTCTTCAGCCGTGATTATCTCTTGGGCGCCCAGCATCTTCGCATGGGCCAGACTTCCTTCGATGTCCTCCCAGTACAGGCGCTTATCAAACGGCAAGGAGGCCGAGAATTCCTCGACCAGCTTGTCGGTTGGTTTTGAGAAGCGACCGCCCCATAATTTCATCGTCGGCCACCGTGCCGGTCGGCCCAGGTCCGCGTCGGCAGGCCAAAGAGGTCGATGAAGCCCTTGGCGCTTTCGTGCGGGAAGGAGTCATTTTCATCGTATGTCGCCAGGCCCAAGTCGTAGAGGGAGTTATCCGAGCGCCGTCCGACGACGGTGGCGGCACCCTTGAAGAGCTTAAGACGGACCGCTCCGTTGACCGCGACTTGCGTCGAGCCGATGAAGGCCGACAAAGCCTCGCGCAGCGGCGAGAACCATAGGCCATTGTAGACTTGGTCGGCGAAAGCATCCTCTACCTGATACTTATAGCGCGCTAATTCCCGGGGCAGCGTCATCGTTTCCAAATCCGCGTGGGCCACGGTCAAGACGGTGGCCGCCGGGCACTCGTAGGTCTCGCGCGACTTGATCCCTACGACCCGGTTTTCGACCATATCGATCCGGCCGATCCCGTGCAGGCCGGCCAGGCTGTTGAGGCGTTCGATGATGTCGATCAGATCCAGCGGCTCGGCATTGAGTGATACCGGGCGGCCGCGATCGAAGCCGATCTCGATATGTTCTGCGGTGTCGGGCGCATCCTCCTGGGATTTCGTCCAGCCCCACGCATCCGCGGGTGATTCGTTCCACGGGTCTTCAAGGACACCTGCTTCGATAGAGCGGCCGTACATGTTCTCGTCGACACTGTATGGGCTGCTCTTGGTGACCGGCACGTCGATGCCGTGTTCCTTGGCGTAGTCTATCTCCTCATCCCGGGTCATCCCCCATTCGCGGGCCGGCGCGTAGATCTTGAGCTCGGGCGCCAGGGCGGCGAAGGCCACATCGAAGCGGACCTGGTCGTTGCCCTTGCCGGTACAGCCATGGGCGATCCCGCTGGCCCCGCGGGCTCGCGCCAGGGCGACGAGCTCCGCCGCGATGAGCGGGCGGGCCAGGGCCGTCGGTAGAGGGTAGGCCCGCTCATACATGGCATTAGCCGCCAAAGAGGGGGCGATGAAGTCGTCGGCGAAGGGTCGCTTGGCATCGATGACCAAGGATTCGACCGCCCCGATGCGGGTCGCTTTCTCCTGGACGGCTGGCAGGTCATCCGGCTGGCCGACATCGACTGCCGCGGCGATCACGTCTACATCATGGTTCTCTTGGAGCCACTTGATGGCCACGGAGGTGTCGAGTCCTCCGGAATATGCTAGAACAATTTTTTCTCGCACCGTTTCACCTCGTTTTATAGACCCAGTAATTCTTGTAGTAGTTCGTATAGTTTCGCGCCGTCAGGCGTGCTTTTCGCTACGACCAGGATTGTGTCGTCGCCGGCGACGGTGCCAAGCTTCGGTTCGAGCGGTGTCTCATCGAGTGCCACCGCCACGGGAGTAGCCATCCCGGGACCCGTCTTTAATAGGACCAGGTTCTCGGAGCGCGTTAGGGAAATAACCGACTCCCGCAACGCTCTGGCCAGGCCTTGTGCTTGTCCCTGGACTGGCCCTTGCCAATGATAGACTATACCACTTAGTGTGCGGGTTTTCTGCAGAGGGATCTCCGCGATATCCCGCGAGATAGTCCCCTGGGTGACCCCGATGCCCCGCTCCGCCAGAGCCGCGGTCAGCTCTTCTTGCGTCTTGATCGGTTTGGCGGCGACTATCGTTTTTATGAGCTCATGCCGGTCTCTCTTATTTATCCGGCCGGTTTGCATAGACATCTTAACTAGATGCCTCCACCAGGAAGGCCAATAGGGCTGTTTGCGCGTGAAGCCGGTTCTCGGCTTGGTCGAAAACGATAGAGCGCGGTCCGTCCATGACTTCGGCCGATATCTCCTCGCCACGGTAGGCCGGCAGGCAGTGCATGACCAGGGCGTCGTCCTTGGCGCGGCCCAAGAGCGCGGTGTCTATTTGGAAGCCGGCGAAGCGTTCATGGCGCTCGCGTGATTCGTCATCCTGGCCCATGCTTGTCCAGACGTCCGTGTAGAGGAAATCGGCCCCGGCAGCCGCTTGGGCAGGGTCGTCGGTGACCGTTATTGATTCCGGGCGTTTCGCGAGCTCCACCGCTGTTGTCAGTACTGCCCGGCTTGGCTCGTAGCCCTTCGGACAACCGATGGCGATCTCCATATCGACCATGGCGGCGGCCAGGATGAGTGAATGGCAGACGTTGTTGCCGTCGCCGATGTAGGCCAGACGGACTTTTGAGAAATCCGCTTGGCGCTCGCGTATTGTCAGTAGGTCGGCCAGGGCCTGACAGGGGTGGAAGTCGTCCGTCAGGGCATTGACGACCGGGACGGACGCGCTCGCCGCCAACCGGGCGACTTCATCGTGCTCGTCAGTACGGATGACGATGGCATCGACATACCGTGACAGCACCCGGCTGGTATCTTCGATAGTCTCTCCCCGGCCCAACTGCAGTTCAGCCCCGGAGAGCGCCAGCGAGTGGCCGCCGAGTTTGTTGATGGCGACGTCGAACGAGACCCTGGTGCGGGTCGATGGTTTTTTGAATATCAGGGCCACGGTCTTGTCCGCGAGCGGTCCGGCGCCACCGCGAACCCGGCCGGCCTTATAGTCCGCCGCCTTGTCCAGGAGGTCGATGACCTCCAGGGCGTCGAGGTCTGGGATGGTCAGGAAGTCTCGCTTGTTATGCATCACTTTTCAACTCTTTCCCTAACGCCGTCAGTAGCGCGTCGAT
>DAOUYN010000177.1 GCA_030666075.1 Actinomycetes bacterium
TTCACCGTGTATCTGGGGACTATCGAGGAAGAACAAGGTGTTTTTGTCGACGAATGGGTACCCGATCAGGTCAAAGCGGGCGACTGGGCGGCCCTGCGCCAGTCGCGGATCGCCAGGCATATCGATGATCACGTCATGCACCATCTCAAAGACATCGCAGCCGTCACCTACGATACGTTCTTGGAAAATGACTGCGAGCATCTGGTCCTCTCCGGCCATGTCGAGACCTTGCCCAAATTCAAGCAAGTGCTCCATCCGCACCTCAGGGAGCGGGTAGTCGGCGAGTTCTTTCTTGACCCGGACGCGCCGCCGCAAGACTTTTTGGAGCACACCTTGCGCATCGAGGAGCAGGTCCGGGAAGAGTTCGAGGGGTCCTTAGTCCGCCACCTGGAAGACGAGTCCGCCCCAGGGGGATTGGGTGTCAGGGGCCTGAGCGAGACGCTGGCCGCCCTCGTCCGCGGCCAAGTGGATACCCTGCTCATAGCCGAAGGTCATACCGACTCGGGGTTCGTTTGCTATACTGACCATTACCTGGCGACAGAAGCCGGCGACTGTCCGGTCTGTGGGCGGTCTCTTAGCGAGGCGGCCGATGTTATCGAGGACATGGTCCAGCTGGCTATAAATCAAAATGTTCAAGTCGAGTACATAGCTGCCGACAATCCGTTTTCCGAGCGCGACAGAGTCGGCGCCCTGCTGCGCTACGCGCAACCGCGTGCGGCTGCCGGGTAAGGCGGGACAATCCCTGGAGGAGAGATGAGAGAAGTTTCCGGTCGAGGTCGAGGCGGAACAGTCAGCGGACTGGATCCAAATGTCGCGGCGGCATTATCGTATGTTTTAGGCTGGATAACCGGCCTCATTTTCGTCCTGGTCGAGTCAGAGAACCGGTTTGTCCGGTTCCACGCCTTACAATCCATCTTCTTTAGCATTGCGGTTTTGGTGCTTTATGGGGGCTTGGGCGCTTTCCTTGCGCTCTTCCAGGCCGTGCCCGGCGTCAATGTCGTCATGGGAATCCTGGGGGCTCTTGTCTCATCACTTCTCGGGATAGCCGTCTTCGTGGTCTGGCTCATTTTAATGCTCCGGGCCTATCAGGGAGAGCGGTATAAGTTGCCCGTCGTGGGCGACATAGCCGATCAAAACGCTTAGCTCCCGGGTTTGCCTGACCGCAGTGACTGCTACAAAAAAAACGCGGCCCGAAGGCCGCATTTTGTTCATCTGATGTTCGTATAATCTTAGTGGAGCGTCTGTGACTCGCCGCCCGGATCAACCAAGCAACTGATCTGCTCCTGAATGATCTGGATCTCTAAATCTACTGCTAGAGGCCTCTCTTTGTTGACATAAAGTTGCTTGAGGCTCTCTAATCTGGACTTGAGGTTCTTAACACGGCCTTCCAATGATTGAGCCATGTTGATCTCTCCCTTCCCCGCTGGAACTCCAACGGAGATTAAATTATATATTGGCTCAATACACGGGTCAAGAAGTCTGCAGGCCCTCAGTTGAGCAGCTGCTTTTGCTTACTGACCCGGTCGCGAAGGCCTGTCGATATCCATATTTTTCCATTGTCATCGACAAAGATAGCTTCGACCGCCGGCGTTTTCTCGACTAATTTCATCGCCTTTTTTCGCCCCATCACCGCGAGGCCGGTCGAGAGGGCATCGGCGTAGGCGGCGCTTTTTTCAGTGACCACGGTCACGCTCATGAAGCCCGGCGCCGGCAGTCCGGTCTTCGGGTCGAGGATGTGGTGGTACCGACGCCCGTCCACGGTCATGGCCCGCTGGTAGTCGCCGCTGGTGGAGATGGCGCCCTTACTTAATTCGATCACGGCTATCAGTCCCGGTGTCGTGTTGGGCCGGGGAGAGTCTATTCCGACCCGCCAGGGCTCGCCGTTGGCTTTCGGGCCGACGGCCTTGATACTGCTGATGGCATTGATGAGCGAGTTCTCGAACCCGTCTTGGGCGAGGGTTTGGGCCAGGCGGTCGATGGCGGCGCCCTTGGCTATACCGCCGAGATCGAGCTTGGCGTCACTGCCTTCAAGACGCGGTCGCCGGTCCCCGGGGGCGCCTAGAACCAGCGCCGTGCCGTCGACGTCCTTGAGGGCAGACGCTAACTTTCGAGCTGTCGGCACCCGCCGCGGTTTATCGAACCGCCACAACTCGGTGAGCCGCCCGACCGTCATGTCGAACGCCCCGCCGCTTACTTCATAGACTTCGTTTCCGGTCCGCAATACTCCCCAGAGCTCTTTTGACACGCGGATGCTTCGCGATCGATTAAGCTTGCCGGTCTCGCTTTGGGGCTGGTGGATATCGAGACTTTCCTCGATTTGCTTAGCGCTTTCGAATGCAGCATCAAGACTTTTTCTCGTGGCAGCACTTTTGAGCGGTTTACCGTCGATCGTCACCGACACCATCGTATCCAGCGCGAACCTCTCTTCCGTACCGGACTGAGATTGAGAGCAGCCGGCTGTTAAGAGCAGCACTGACAGCAGAATATAAATGGTTTTACTCATAATGCTTACCTTGTGTCACCGGAAAGGATACGCCCTAGTTTAACAATGACCGGGCTTTGGGAAAACACTTTCAGAAGAGCTAATGGCCTGGTTGCCGGGCAAGCACTCATTTGACAAGTGCCTGAGGTCATGGCGACAATACGAGCAATGGTGATCAGCTAATATGAGAATCGGCTACCCGCAAGCCCTGCTCTACTATAAGTACTTCCCGCTCTGGGAGACATTTTTTACCCAACTTGGAGCAGAAGTGGTCGTATCCGGCCATACCAATAAACGGATATTGAGTCGCGGAGCCATAGAGGCTGAGAACGAACTTTGTTTGCCGGTCAAGGTCTTCTACGGGCATTTGCTCGAGCTGGCCGACAAGGTGGAGACGATCTTCGTTCCGCGAATCATCAGCGTCGAGAAGACCGCGTTCACCTGCCCGAAGTTCCTCGGGTTGCCGGATATGGCCAAGGCCATCGATGTTGAACTGCCGCCGCGTCTGGAACCATCTATTGATATGAAAGAGGGAACGCGCCAGCACATCGACATGATCATGGATCTGGGAAAGCGTTTCACCAGCAACCGCATCAAGA
>DAOUYN010000139.1 GCA_030666075.1 Actinomycetes bacterium
CGCCGCGCCACTATCGTCCGAAGGTGTCCCGACGGTGATAAAGACGATATCGGCGTGGTTGATGCCCTCGACGACATCGGCAGAGAAAGTGAGGCGCCCGTCTTTGACATTGGCAGCGATCAGATCGTCGAGACCCGGCTCGTAGATGGGTACCCGCCCGGCCTCGAGCTCCGCGATCTTGGATTCATCGATGTCTACCGCCCAGACTTCATGGCCGATATGGGCCAAACAGGCGGCAGTCACCAAACCAACATACCCCGACCCTATGGTCGTGACTTTCAAGCGGTCACTCTCTTAGAAACCGCTGGTACAGTGTGTTGCCTGTCATACGAATATCGATTCATCGGTTGTATTATAGTCTAATCCTACGCATCCATGCTCAGCTCGAACCCTTCTTCGGGCTGAGCGACTGAGGCGCTCGGTCTTGCTCCCAGCGCATGGACGTATATCCGCCTCACCGTGGCCAGATCGAAGACCGGGTTACCGTCTTGCATGAGCGGCGGCAACTTCGCCCAGTACTCGAAGATATCGACATCGGCGGCGACCCGCCCCGCTTGAATAGGGCGACGGGCCAGAAGGATCCCCGGCAGGCTGATGAAAACTCGCCACCAGGCGCTAAGGTAGGTCTGGGCCATCGGCCGATCACGGTGCTTGATGCTGCGTAAAAAGCCCCGGATATCCTCTTTGGCGTACGAGCGAGCGAAGTTGAGCCAGGCGCCCTTGGACAACGCCTTAGTGATAAACCGCCAACGATTACTGATGACCAGGCGCCACTTGAAAGTCGGTTCCAGCTTATCCATGCTGGCGCTGAATTTGTGAAAAACAGCCGCCCCGGGCGCCGTCACGATCTTCAATCCGAGCAGGCGAGCCCGGAACGACCAGTCTACGTCCTCATAATAGAACATGTACTTTGGATCGAGCGGACCGACCCGTTTGAAAGCCGCCCTCGGTATTAATACAGCCCCGAAGCAGGCGCTGAAGACCTCCTCTACATCATCGAACTGGCCGATATCCAGATGACCCAAAAAGTTGTCGCCGCCCCAACCGCGATTCCGCACGGTGTTCCCGATCCCATTTAGGAACCGCGGCAATCGCCACAAGAACATCTTCGGGACGACGGCCCCGATATCGTCTCGTCCCACAGCTGCCTCAACCAGGCGCGAGACAGCATCGTCAGCCAGTTCGGTGTCGTTATTAAGCAAGAAGAAATAGTCTCCGGTCGCCTGCTCGATGCCGACGTTGTTTCCGGCTGAAAAACCGATATTCTCCTTCAATTCGATGATCTTCGCGTCGGAAACGAACCTGCGGGCCAATTCGACCGAGTCGTCTTGCGAACCATTGTCGACCATCACCAGCTCTATCTGCGGGTAGTCTTGACGCAGGATCGACGGCAAGAGCGTGCTCAGGTGTTCCGAGCCGTCCTTGTTGACGATTATGATCGATACCTTGGGACCGGAAGCCGGTGGTTCAGGCCGAGTCGGAGCCTGCGGCGCCGGATCGATTCTCAACAATTCGGCGACCCCCATTAACTCAAGGATGATCCCGAGAAGCCACGACGAGATGTGCGTGCGCCCCTCGAGCGCCGCCTGGATCTCAGCGGCTGTCGAACCTTGGGCTGTTTCCCATATAAGATTGATCACCCGGTCGGTCTTTATGCGCGCGCCGTTCTGGTGGCGCAGGTAATATCCGCTGCTAGTCCGCTTGGTGCGATACCGGGGATCGGCCGTATAGCGGAGCTCGGGAGCGCTCACGAGACAACCTTTGAATAGACGGCGCGGAACCGGTCGCCCACTATCTTCCATGTATAGTTCTCCATTACTTTCTTTTGGCCATTGGCAGCCAACGTATCCCGCAAGCGCCTATCAAAGAGAAGCTCGAGAAGCGCCCCGCCCAACTCGTGGTCGTCTTTATAATCCACTAAGATACCGTCTTGTCCATCGGTGATGACCGAAGGAACGGCCCCGCTACGACAACCGATGACCGGTTTGCCCGCTGCCCACGCCTCCAGGTAAGTTATACCAAACGACTCGAACCCCGACGGCGAAGCGAAGACATCGGCGGCCGCGATGATCTCCGCCTTCTCCCTCTCCTCGAAGTTCGGTATCATCACGACCCGCTTTTGCTCGGCTGGCCCGAATCCCTCGATCAGACCGTCGAGGACGGCAGAGTAATTCGTTCGCGAGCCGGCGATGATCAGCTTTGCTTCGGGCAACTGACGCCAGACTAAAGGCATCGCTTTCAGCAACGTCTCGATCCCCTTGTGGCCCCCCTGTTGCCCGACGAACGCGATGATCGGATCATCTTGCCAACCGAGCCGTTCCCGGACTATGGAAGGGTCGGCCCCGGCGAACTTCTCCGGATCGGTGCCGACACCGATGACATGTATCTTCTCGCGCTCGATATCTTTGCCAAGGAGGAAATCCCGCTCGAAGGTGGTATTGGCGATGTACGCATCCGCCTTGGCGATCGCTTTATATATGACCGATCGATCGAATCCCCAGGCATCATCAGGATGCAGCCCGCCATGGAGAACCAGGGCGGCGCCCGACCGGCGGGCGGCGATCCCGGCGTAGTGCATATGCATGAGCGGAAAAGAAGACGCCGCCACGACATCGGCGTCGACCCGGCTAAGGTCAGACCATAGCCCGGGAAGCAGCGGGCCGCTGTAGGCAGTGCGTATAAGATCGTTTCGCGGCAAACGGAAGCGAAAACCGACTTTTTGAGCGACATTCAGAGCCGGTGACAACCGGTTGAATACGGGATATCGCTTGACCCTGACATTCTTGATGACTTCTTCGCCGGCGGGCATCACTTTGGTGCCCGGGTTAGTGAAAGCCTCGCAATTGTAGGCGTTCGTCGTATAAACAGTGACCTCGTCGCGAAACGTGTTGACCAACTCTTCTGAGACCCGCTGGATAAGATATTCAGTACCCCCGATAGCCGGCTCGTACCCTTGGACAAAATGGGCCACCCTCATGGTTTCGAAACCTTCTTCATCGAGCGACTGATGACGCCGCGCATCCCTTCCGTCTGGTAAACATTTTTCAATTTCGAAAGCGTACTCGGATCAGGCGCGGCGACGCCGAGAAGACGGCTATGCTCCGCCAGTGTGTCGACCGCCACGGCCAGCTCGCTCGGCGCGTCGGCGAGGCGGTCTGGCGCCAGCCACGGGTCGGCGCAGAAGTCGGCCAACGGCTTAATGACGTTCTTCCAGGTCAATTCGGCGGCCAAAGCCCGCGCCGCTTGACCCATTTCTTCCCTGGTCTTGGCATCATCGAGAACAGAGACGATAGAGTCCGCCAAGGCCCCCACGTCGCCCGGCGGGACCGTCAAGCCACACCCGCGGTCGACCAACATCTCACCGACCGCGTCACCGCTTGACGTTATCGCCGGCAACCCGCCCCAGAGAAAATCTATCACCCTGGTCCGATGAGAGAGCGCCGTCTCCAGGCTCTCCTTATGTGTCGTCACCGCCACGTCCGACTCGAGGTACCAATCCGCCCGTTCTTCATATGGACGCCATTCGGTAAAGAAGACGTTTTTATCGACCAAGCCCAGCTCTTCGGCCCGCCGCACAGTCTTTCGGTATTCCTCGTCCGGGGCATGCCCTCTTGGATGGACGCCTCCCATAACGACCAGTTTTGCCGCCGGCAACCGCTCGATGACAGAGGGCATCGCCTCTATCAGTGTATAAGCGTCGAACCACGGATATATCCCGCTGAACCAGAGGATGACCGGATCATCCTCGCCGACCAGGCTGCCCCGCATCACGGT
>DAOUYN010000215.1 GCA_030666075.1 Actinomycetes bacterium
TGCTTTGTCTGCGGCTCCCGGATAGTCGAGACGCTGATATCTTCAGCGAGCAGTTCTTCGACCGTATTCGGTACATGCTTTTCTTTTTCACTCTCGGTCGCCTGTTTTGCCCTGCCCTCCACCCGCACTTTGACTGGTTTAACTTCGCAGAGTAGCGCCTTATAGACAGGGAACCCCGAGATCGGATCGTACCTCTTGAGGTCAGTCAGGTCGTTTACATTGCAGTCGCGCCAGGCTTCGGGGCCGATCGGGCCGCCGCCGCCCATATTAGCGTCGATCGCGCCCGGGATGATGTCATCGGTGACCAGCGCCTGGAACTTTGCCCGGCCCCTCTTTGTGGAGACATAGACCTCGTCGCCGGTGGCGATACCGCGAGCCCGGGCATCAGCGGTGTTCATCGTCACTTTCGGTTCCGGGGACGTCGCCGACAAGGACGAGATACTATGGTGCTGAGAGCGGAAGTCGGTCGTCACCCGGGCACCGGAATTAAAGACTAAGGGAAACTTTTCGGCCAGAGCGACCTGGGAGAGAGGCCCTTCTTTAGGCTCAGTGTAGACCGGCAAGGGGTCGTATCCGTGCTCCTCAAGGATCGTCGAGGCGATCTCCAGTTTGCCCGACGGTGTATCAAACCCCGGCCGACCATCGGCCCGCAGGAGTCCTTTCTCCCATTTTTTGTACTGGACCATGGAGGTCGGGATTTTGACAGTCCCACCGGCGGCCCGCACGGAATCGACTGTCTGCGCGGAGCCCTTGAGGACGTGTGCCAGCAGCTCGTCTTCGGTCTGCGGATAGAGTTCGCCGTATCCGAGCCGATCGGCCAGTTCAGCCAAGATAAAGAAGTCATTGCGCGCTTCTCCCTGCGGTTCTAGCAGTTTCTCTCTTATTCTAAAAAGTGGACCATAGACCATATAGGAAGTGTTCTCGTAACCGGTCGTGGCCGGCAGAACGATATCCGCGTAAGCCGCATCCGCGGTCAACTGCCGGTCGATGGTGACCAGGAAGTCGAGTTTTTCGAGGGTCCGGCGCCAGATCTGCGGTTCCGGCCAGGAGGTGATCATCGAACCGCCCAGGATGATCAGATTTTTGATCGGGTATGGGCGATCCTCGAGTACGGCCTCCGGCAACGAGATAGCATGGGATTCACCGCGGTACTGGCTGTAGACCGGAAAGCGGTCACGTCCGATCGCTTTGGTGACATCGGGGTTGGCGATGAGCCCCTCTTTATTTACCGGGAAGACATTTTCCTTCATCTTAAAGACCCGACCGCCGGGGACGTCTAGCTGTCCGGCCAGCGCCCACAAGATCTGTGTTGCCCGGATGGCTTGGACGCCGCTGTCGGAGTATTCAAGACCGCTGTACATCACCGGGGCGGCGCCACGGGCTTTATGGATCCGCCGCGCCAGCCGCCGCGTGACTTCGGCCGGGACGGAGGTCGTTTGGGCGATCGCTTCCGGCGTAAAGTGCTGGACGTATCGTTTCAGGTCATCGAAGCCGACCGTCCACTCGTCGATAAAGTCCTCATCCAAGAGGTCCTCTTCTATCAAGACTTGGATCATCGCCAGGGCCAGGGCGCCGTCCGTGCCGGGACGGATCGGGACCCATTCGGCCCCTGATGCTTGGGCGGTGGCCGTGCGCTTCGGGTCGATGACGACCACTTCCGCTCCCTTGGCTTTTGCCGCCAGTATCTGGTGGTGCGCCAGCGGTGGACTGTCCGTAGCTGGATTCGTCCCCCAGACTACGATCAGCTCGGCATCTTCGATCTCGGAATCCATATTTATCAGCATGCCGCCCATAGTCACGTGTGGCGCGATCATGGCGAAAGAGACATAGCAGAGCGCTCCCACGCCGAAGGTGTTGGGCGAGCCAAATGGGAACAGGACGCTCGATGCCGACGAGACGGCCGTATCTTGCGGCTGAAAGACATCGCACATGGCCAGGTCGAAGCTGCCCCGCCCGGTATAGATAGCGGTCGCTTCAGCACCAAAAGCAGCTTTCGTTTTTTCCAGATTGGCGACGATCTCGTTGTAGGCTTCATCCCAGCTGATCGGCCGGAAGTCATATGTGCCTTTAGGTCCGACTCTTTTCAATGGGTGCTTGAGGCGGTCTTTTGAATAGACCATTTCCGGGGATTTTTCGCCGAGCTTGCAGATCATCCCAAGCGGATGGTCTGGCTGGGCCTTGATGGAGACGAGACGGCCGTTTTCGAGGCGAGCCCGCACCCAACAGCCCGCGGGGCAGATCCCGCAGATCGTATCGTGTTCTTCTTGAGTATTTATAACGGGCGTCATACCGTGTTAACCAGAGGCTTCTTTATCTTAGCTCCGAATAGAGCTGTACCCTTTTCGGGCGGTTCGTATTTTCTCGGCTTCTCATATCACTACCGGTCGTTTGTTAAGCAATCTTTGGGCCAACGAGCGCTGCCGGCCCAGTATCCCATATTGCTCTGTTTGTTCTCAAGGGCAGCGTTTTCTACCCTTACATTAGTATGCGATTTAATGAATCAACGCGAACAATTGGCGAGAA
>DAOUYN010000186.1 GCA_030666075.1 Actinomycetes bacterium
ACCCATCTTTATGGGGGCGACGGCAGCACTATTCAGAAGATCAAGGACCGGGCTGTCAAAGCGGAGCTCTCTCTTGTCACCGGTCATATCCGCCACATGGGCACGGACCGGTGCGCCACCGTGCTGGAAAACATGCGCGAATTCGTCGAGGGGCATTTAGATGTGCGCACGAAAACAGGTGTCTCGAGCATTTTGGTCGATAACGGTCGCGTCGAAGGGGTCGTTACCGACGACGGCGAGAAGATCGGCGCCGACAGTGTGATAATCGCTCCTGGCCGCGAGGGCGCTGCCTGGTTACGCGGCGAAGCGGCTCGGCTTGGCCTGGCCCAGGAGAGCAATGCGGTCGATATCGGGGTGCGGGTAGAAGTTCCTGCGGCTGTCACGAAGGAGCTGACCGACGCGCTTTACGAGTCGAAGCTCATCTATGTCTCAAAGACTTTCAAGGATAATGTCAGGACGTTTTGCATGAATCCCCACGGTGTCGTTTCCCCGGAATCGAATGGGAACATTGTCCTGGTCAACGGCCACAGCTATGCTGATCAGCGGACCGAAAATACTAACTTTGCGGTGCTGGTCAGCACGGCTTTTACTGAACCGTTTCAGGAGCCGATCGCCTATGGTCAATATATAGCCAGGTTGGCGAACCTGTTGGGCGGTGGGATTTTAGTGCAGACTCTCGGAGATCTGCGTCTTGGTCGGCGCTCGACACCCTCTCGCATCGCCGAGAGTACGGTCAAACCGACGATGGCGGCGACTCCGGGCGATCTTAGTTTTGTTCTCCCATATAGATATCTCGTCGATATCAAGGAGATGTTGACCGCCCTGGACGAGTTGGCTCCGGGTGTTAATTCCCGGAATACCCTGCTCTATGGGGTCGAAGTCAAGTTTTACTCGTCCCGGGTCAAGCTGAGCGCCGGGCTGGAAACACAAATCGAGAACCTGTACGCTGTCGGAGACGGTGCCGGTGTGACGCGAGGACTGATACAATCTTCGTGCTCAGGTGTTCTGGCGGCCCGGTCGATAAAGGATAAGGGACGAGCCGCTTAACGCGGCGTCCATAGTAGAGAAAGAGGAAGCTTGCCCGGAAGAATACTCATCGGCACCCAGTGGGGTGACGAAGGCAAAGGAAAGATAACAGACATCCTGGCCGACAAGATGGATGTCATCGTTCGCTATCAGGGCGGCAACAATGCCGGTCATACTGTCGTCAACGGGGACCGGGAATTGAAGCTCCATCTCATCCCGTCCGGTGTCTTCTATCCGGATATCGTGCCGGTCATCGGCGACGGCGTCGTCGTCGACCCCAAGGTCCTCATCGACGAGCTGGACGGATTAGTCGCTCAGGATATTCCCATCGATCGGTTGAGGATCAGCGCCAATGCGCACATGATCATGCCCTACCATCGCGTGCTGGACCAGGCTTCCGAGACGCACCTGGGGAAAGCTAAGATCGGCACCACTCGCAAAGGGGTCGGCCCGGCGTATATCGATAAGGCGGCCAGGCTTGGTATCCGCGCTCAAGATCTGCTGGATATGAAGATTTTCCGGGCTAAGGTTGAACAGGCGCTGGAGCTCAAGAATGAGATTCTCGTTAAGATATATGACCTGCCGGCGATCGACGCCGATGAGATCGTCCGCGAGCATGAGAGTTACGCCGCCAGACTGGCCCCGCATATCATCGACACTTCGCTATATATCAACCGGATGCTCGACGATGGCAAAGAGGTCCTCTTTGAGGGCGCTCAAGGCACATTGCTCGATCTCGACCACGGCACCTATCCTTTCGTGACCTCGTCGTCACCTGTGGCCGGTGGCGCTTGCGCCGGGTCCGGGGTGGGGCCGCTACGGATAGATGAAGTGACCGGGATCGTCAAAGCATATATCACGCGGGTCGGGTCCGGACCGTTCCCGACTGAACAGACCAATGAGTTTGGCGAGCATATGTGCGAAGTCGGTTGCGAATACGGGACGACTACGGGGCGGCAGCGCCGCTGTGGTTGGCTCGATATCCCCATATTGCGCTACGCGGTCCGGGTCAATGGCCTGAGCGACATGGTCCTGACGAAACTCGATGTCCTGACAGGGATCGACAAGATCAAGCTCTGCACCGGTTACCGCTATAACGATGAGGTCTATCGCGACTTCCCGCCGAACCAGACGATCTTTCACAAATGCGAGCCGATCTATGAGGAGCACCCGGGCTGGTCTGAAGACATCTCGGCAGCTAAGACGATGGATGAACTGCCGGCAGCCGCTAGAGATTATGTGGCCCGCATCGAAGAGTTGGCCGGCCTGACGTTCTCTATGGTCTCGGTCGGACAAAAGCGCGACCAGACGATCTTCAAATAGAATCATGTCGCCCCTTAATCGAGGGGTTTTCTGCTAAAATCGGACTGCATGAGACTACTTGTCATTGGCGGCGGCGGCCGCGAACACGCGCTGGTCTGGAAGATCAAACAGAGTCCCCGGGTAGAGAAGATCTTTGTCGTTCCGGGTAATGGCGGCATGGCCGAAATAGCCGAGTGCCGCCCCGACCTTTCAGTCGGCACTGAGCTGGTCGATTGGGCCCGGGCAGAGGCGATCGATCTGGTCGTTATCGGGCCGGAAGCACCGCTGGTCGCCGGGCTGGCCGATGATTTCACTGCCGCGGGTCTTGCCGTTTTCGGACCCGGTCGGGAAGCCGCCCGTCTTGAGGGCAGCAAGTGTTTTGCAAAAGAAGTGATGGAGGCGGCCGGAGTGCCGACCGCAGCTTCGAGAGATTTCACTGATTTTCAAGCCGCCCGCGACTATCTTGACGGGCAAGAACCTCCCTTTGTCATCAAGGCCGATGGTTTGGCGGCCGGCAAAGGCGTCACTATCGCTATGGATATCGAAACAGCCGAGGCGGCGCTTCGTGAGTGCCTGGTCGACGAGAGATTCGGTGAGGCCGGGAACACGGTCGTTATCGAGGACTTCCTCGCCGGTCAAGAAGTCTCGGTCTTGGCTTT
>DAOUYN010000129.1 GCA_030666075.1 Actinomycetes bacterium
TGATACCAAATATGCCATATTCATTCACGGTTGAGCGGCCCACGCCGATAAGCTATCATCGTACTACTACGATCTTAATATCCGGTTTCCTCGATGCCTCTGGAGTAAAAGTGACAGATGTCGTCTTGATAAACCCGCCCCTGACCCGCGCCGGCGGTCCGCCCAAGGAACACCTGGGCCTCGGATACTTGGCGGCGGCCCTCAGGCGGGCCGGATTAACAGTTCGCATGATCGACGCGCCCGCCTTTTTGCTAGACTTCCCAGCCCTCAAGAACGAACTGATGCTAGAGGACTTCCACGTGCTAGGCATATCGACGATCTTTCAGGACTCCCTAAGGCCGGTTCTTGATTGGCTGGTCGAGCTGCGCGCAGGCGGCCTGGAGGCGCATGTGACGATCGGGGCCCACCCGGCGACGTTCACCTACGAGCAGATATTAAGCGAATATGCCTGCGTCGATAGCATCGTTCGCGGAGAGGGCGAACTGACTCTGGTTGAACTTGCCCAGGCGGTGACGGGAGGCGTCGAGTGGCGGGCGGTCGCCGGCCTGGCGTGGCGTGACGGCCACGATGTCATCGTTAATCCCCCTCGTCCCCTCGTCTCCGACCTGAATGCGCTGGCCTGGCCGGCCAGGGACATCGTCAAAGCTCGTCCTGGTGCGTTTGAGCAGGTGGCGGCAGTCAGTACCCGTGGCTGTCATGAGCAGTGCTCGTTTTGCAGTATCGCCACGTTCTATCGGAGCTTTAAAGGGCGCGTCTGGCGAAGGCGTGAGCCCGACGACGTCCTCGATGAGATCGATGCCGTCAGGGCCATTGCCCCCTCCCCTTTCGTGCTGCTCTATGACGATTCGTTTATCGGTCCCGGCAAGATCGGCCGGCGCCAGGCATTTGAATTTGCCGAGGCCCTCGGACGGCGTCAAGTAGATTACATCTTAGGGGTCTCCTGCCGCGCCGACCAGGTCGAAGAAGAACTCTTTCGCGACTTGAAACTGGCCGGGCTTCGCTCAGTCTTCCTTGGCATCGAGAGCGGTAACGATGAGACCCTCGACCTCTTTGACAAAGAAACGACGGTGGAGACGAATCGGCGGGCGCTCGCTATTCTGCAAAAACTCGGGTATGCCGTGGAGATCGGCTTTATCATGTTCAATCCCTATACTACTTTCAAACAGATCCGCGACGATCTCGACTTCCTCCGAGATACCGGGGTTGGCCCCGACCCGCGAAATCTCAGCGATATGGGTTTCTTCCCGGGTCAACCACTCCTGGAGCGGGTGCGCACAGACGGGCTGCTCGACGGGGATGGATTCGGCTACACTGCCCGGTTTCTAGATGATCGCGTCGGTGATCTGCTGGCGACAGTAAAAGATGGTCTGTTGCCCGCTCGACCGGCCCCAGGCCTGATGAGGGCGGCGCAGACCCTCCAAGCGCATAAACTGGGAATGCCCGTCCGGCCCGCCCAGCTCGTTCCCTTTAGTGCCGCGGTAGACGAGTTTCACCAGGCTGTTCATGATGTTATCGCTACGAGCACCTTACTCTATGAGCGCGGACGTCCCTCAGTGGCGGCGCTGGCCCGCCTAAAACGCGAATTCAGTGAGCGTCTTGATGACCTGACCCGAACACTTGACGAGTCACTAGAGCCGGGGGTCCGCTCAACACGATGACTAGGAACGGCAGACAAGTTTGGCGATGAACATCCCATCGACATCGTGTTCGCTCGGTAATAATTGCAAGAAACCGTTGGGCCCGGAATCGAACCCGGCGATCGTGAATGCCTGTGCTTCGAAGGATTCGTTGCTCGAAAGAAAACGCTTGATCACTTCGGTGGTCTCATGCGCCGTAATAGTACATACCGAGTAGATGACTACCCCGCCCGGGCCGACTAATGCAGCGGCGCTTACGAGCATACGCTGCTGAATCTCGGCCAACTCAGCTATTTGTTCAGGGTCTTTCCGCCAGCGCGCGTCCGGCCGATGGGCTAAGACACCAAGCCCGCTGCAAGGCGCGTCCACCAGTACCCGATCTACTTTCCTGTCGGCTCCGATGGCCGCCTGCAGCGCGATGGGGTCAGTGGCGTCTACCTCAAGGGTGCGAATAGAGCCGAACCCCTGGCGATCGGCATTCTCTTTGACTAGGCCCAGGCGGGCTGGATTTAGGTCGACGGCGACCACCTCGCCGGTATCACCCGTTAATGCCGCGATGTGCGTAGCCTTACCTCCGGGCGCCGCTCCCAGTTCGACTATCAGTTCGTTTGATTGCGGGTCTAGGACTTTAGTGACCAGCATAGATGCTTCGTCTTGGGCATATACCAGCCCTTTTTCAAAAAGGAAACGCGGCGGGTGAGCATCTACGCGCACCGCCTGCGGCTCATATAGACCGGGGCTTACCGTTAGGCCGGCTTGGATTAGCGCTGCTGTCGTCTCTTCTAGCGAGGCCTTGCGCGTATTGATCCGTAGCGTGACCTGGCGACGGCGATTATTCGCGGCCAGGAGCGCCTCGGTGCGCTCAACACCAAGTTCATCGATCCATAACTCTACCAGCCACCGCGGATGCGAATGAAAAACCGATAGGAACTCGACCTCATCTTTCGCCCGGTCCGGCCAAGGCAGCTCCTCGCGTCGGCGGACCGTTTCACGCAAGACAGCATTGATGAATTTCTCCGCTCCCCGTTTCAGGCGCCGTTTGGCCATCTCGACAGAAGTGTCGACGGCTGAATGGTCGGGCACCCGATCCATATAGAGCAGCTGATACAGGCCCAACTCGAGCAGCTCCCGGGTAGCCTGATCGACCCGCGACATGGGGCGGGATGAGAATCTTTCGATCAGGAAATCCAAAGCCAGACGCCGCCTTAGGACGCCATAGACCATCTCAGTCACAAAAGCCCGGTCGCGGGCATCAAGTTTACCGCGCTCCAGAAAGATAGGAAGCGCCAAGTGAGCGAACTTTTGATCGACTTCGATATTGTGCAGCAACTTGAGCGCCGCCAACCGCGGCTTGATTCCAGGCTTAGTGGCCGTTTCAATCCCCTCCTATCATAAAAAGTGCAAGAAAAAACCCGCCCGAAGGCGGGTTCATGGTTCTGATCGACTAACGGCGGCTTAAGCCGACGTAATAGAGCAACATCATGATCGATGCCAGCGTAGCCGCCAAATATGTGTAAGCCGCCGCGCTCAAGACTTGGCGCGTGGGCCCATACTCTTCCTGATAGACATAACCGCCATCACTTAGCATCTTCATAGCGCGGCTGCTGGCGTTAAACTCGACCGGCAACGTCACCAGTTGAAATATGACGGCCGCGGCGAACGCGATAATGCCAAGGCTGATAAGCCCCGAAAAGCGCAAGAAGTACCCGGCGATAATCAGTATTGGCCCAAGTGAACTGCCAAAGTTCGCGGCCGGCACGAGCCCGGCCCGTATCTTCATGGGCGCGTAGTTTTTCAGATCCTGGACCGCGTGACCTACCTCGTGGGCGACGATACCGGCTGCCGCCACCGAGCGGCCCCCAAAATTACCCTCGGAAAGGCGCAATACTTTCCCCCGCGGGTCGTAGTGGTCGGTCAACTCGCCCGCTACCTGCTCAACGCTGACGTCCGTCAGACCGTTCCGATCGAGCAAAGCCCGGGCCAGCTGGGCACCCGAGATGCCGGATGAATTCGCCACTTTAGAATACTTGGCGTACGCGCTCTTTACCTTGTACTGAGTCCACATGACCGCTAAAAGACCGGGGATCATGTAGATAAAATAACTTGAATCAAAGAACATCATTACCTGAACACCCTCCATTCGTGTTACGCATATTATACCACCGCTGACAAAAAATCGAACAAGTGGTCGCCTAAGAGGCGGGGCTCAGTCGAGTTCCGGCCTCGATCTGACGGCCGCGGACGAACTCGACCCCGGCCATGGGCCGTTTCCCTTCTGCTTGGACGATCAGCAGCTCAAGCGGTGCAGTGGCGGTCCCGACCAGTAGACGCTCTTCTTCTATTGCCAGCTCTCC
>DAOUYN010000132.1 GCA_030666075.1 Actinomycetes bacterium
GACCGAATGCGGGTACTCGCAGTTCTGGAGAAAACTGCTCTAAAAGCCCGACTGCGGCTCGAATATGAAAAAGTCATTTCCGCCTTAGCCGCACGGTTCATCGCGCCCGACCACCAGGAACGAGCAATCGATCTCGCCCTCAAGGAGATCGCCAGATTCACCACCGCCGACCGGGCCTTCCTATGTCTATTCGATGATAAGCTCGAGAAGATCGAGGAGGTCCGCGGCTGGAAGACCGATGGAACAGAGGGCCCGCTTGCGCTGGAGAATGAACTACCGCTTAGTGACTTTCCGGAGCTGATAATGCGATTGAAGCAAGGCGAGGCCGTACGGATCAGCGACACGTCCAAGGGGGAAGGTAAACGCCGCGATGAACTCGAGAGACTGGCTGAGGCCGGGGTCGCATCTTTGTTGATGATGCCGATCAAGAGCCACGATCAGATCCGCGGCGTCATCGGTCTATGCTGCCCGGTCCGCCCGCGAGAATGGGCTGAAGAGGACCTCTCGCTGCTTCTCGTTGCCGGTTCCATGCTGAGCAGCGCCCTCCAACGGCAAGCCGCGCACGAGGCCATGAAAGCCTCCGAGAACAAGTACCGCAGCCTGATCGAGAACGCCGGTGACGCCATCTTCATGACCGATGCCGAGACCGGACGGATACTTGAGGTCAACCACGAAGGCGAAGTGCTGCTCGGCCGTCCCGCCTCCGAGATCATCGGTATGCACCACAGTGACCTGCACGCGCCGGCAGAAGCCGAGGAAGCTTCAGCGCGCTTCCGAGAATATGCCGCGGCCGAAATCCCGCCTCCGGCCAAGAGTGAGCGCTTCGTGGTCAACGCAAACGGCGATCGCATCCCGGTACAGATCTGTGCGTCCATCATCGATCTCGGCGACCGGCGGATTGTTCAGGGTGTCTTCCGCGATGATACGGCCAGACACGAGGCCCGCGAGCTGCGGGAGTCTCTTAATAAGATCAATTCTGTCATCAACTCCACTCTCAATTTTGACACTGTCCTCGAACTGGTCACGATCGAGGCGGCTGCGGCCTTGGAGGTCGATACCGCGGCAGCGCTTCTGCCCGATGCCGACGAATGGGTCATCCACAGCGTCCACCATTACGAGCCCGAACTCATCGGAGCGCGTTTTACTAAGGAACAATTGACCCACATTACCGTGGCCAACCGTAAGCGCCACCCGGTGGCGTTTAACGATGCCCTCAATGACGACCGGATCGACCGCCGGACGATGGAAACCTTTGGAATAAAGTCGGTCCTCGTCGTACCTCTCTTGGTACGCGATGACCCGATCGGCTGTCTGACCTTCTGTCAACACAAGGAGGCCAAGGACTTTACGGACGCGCAGATCCACTTCGCGACTCAACTGGCAACCGCAACGTCTTTCGCCCTAGAGAATGCCAGGCTATACGCTGAGAAAAGGAACATCGCCGATGCTTTGCAGCAATCGTTGCTGACCATGCCGAAAGAGCTCACCGGTGTTCATTACGGCAACCTCTATCGCTCAGCGACCCGGACAACCCAGGTGGGCGGCGATTTCTACGATATTTTCGAGCTGCCGGGCGATCGGGTGGGCATCCTGATCGGGGACGTTTCCGGCAAAGGACTGGAAGCAGCGAAGCTGACATCGGCAGTCAAGCATACGATACGCGCCTATGCCGCGGAGGGCCACTCTCCGAACGAAGTCCTGCGCAAGACGAACACGCTGACACTTCAGATGACCGAACCCTCGACTTTCGTCACGGTCTTCTTCGGGACACTGGATAAGAGCAGCGGGAAATTAGATTATTGTAGCGCCGGACACCCGCCCGGTATCGTCAAAACTCGCGACGGTCGCGCCCGACCATTGACAGTTAATTCGCCGGCCCTGGGAATATTACCGACACTGGAGTTCAAGGGTGATGAAGTGACACTGGCAAAAGGAGAGGTGCTGTTCGTCTATACTGACGGCGCCACCGACGCCCGTCGAGACGGCGAACTCTTTGGCGAGGAGCGCCTTAAGCAGCTCGTCGGAACGATCAAGTCCCAAACAACAGAAGAGCTGCCCCATCGGGTCATCTCCGAACTCCTCGACTTCGCGAGCGCCGGTCTCTCCGACGACCTGGCGATGCTATCTGTCTCCCTAGCGTAAGAACTGTTATATAATAAGTCCATGCTACCGAACTTTATCTGTCCTGGCGCGGCCAGGTCCGCGACAACGGCTCTCTATTATCTGCTCATCCAGCATCCCCAGGTATTCCTGCCCTCACTAAAAGAGACGCGGTTCTTCACACAGGATTACGATAAGGGCTCATCTTGGTATGAGGAAAAGTATTTTTCCGGTGTCAGCCGGGAGACCGCTGTCGGCGACATCTCCCCGGTGTATCTGGTCGACGAACGCTGCCCGGAGCGCATCCACAGCACTCTGGGGCCGGACATCAAGCTCATCTTTATGCTGCGGGATCCCATCGAGCGGGCGCACTCTCACTACTCGATGCTAAGGAACCATGAATTCGAAGACCTGCCGTTCGAGGAGGCCATCGCCTTGGACGAGGAGGCCAGAGTAGCGAAATCCCTGAAGCGCTACGAGCACGAGTATGGGTTTCAGTACCTAAAGGAGAGCCGCTATTCCCTGGGGATCGAGCGGTATCTGAAATATTTTAACCGCGAGCAGATCAAGTATGTCCTCTTCGAGGACTTCACTGCTGATACCGAAACTCAGCTGGCCGGCATAGTCGAATTCCTCGGGGTGCCCGGTTCGTTCGACTTTGACTTCGATGTATATAAGAACCCGACCGGCGGGGCAAACAACTCCAAAATGAACCAAGTCTTCTACAACAACCCGCTGGCCAAAAAGGCCAGGGACCTGGTCCAGATGAAAACCGGATGGAAGACCCAGTCAATGCTGAAGAAAGTGAAGACCGCCCTTTTGAAGGGGCGGGGAGCAAAGGCCCCGAGCTTGAATGAGGATCTCCAGCGGCGCCTCTATGCCGATTTTGAAGACGAGTTCACCCGCCTCGAAACCCTTTTAGACAGGGACCTATCGCTTTGGCGCAAATACGAGCTCGAAGGGACGCGCTAGTCGCAGGCCAGATCGTTGCCGTCAGGATCGAGGCCGTATACATCGTAGCCAATCACTTGTAGCGGCCCCACCACCGAGGGTCCGGGTCCGGTTTCTCCGGCGCATTTGACCTTGGAGACATTGGGAACGCACCCGGAATAATTCGGGTTGCAGCCGCTGATATCCGTGCCGTTGACAATAATCTCGGGTGTCGGCTCTCTTAGGACGACCTCGGACAAGAAACTCCTCTCCACTTCCTCGCCACGCACGAAGCCTACCGAATAGACCTCCGCCTTCTCGCCGTTTACGCCGGCCTGTCTGATGAAAAAAGTGCCCCGCAGAACAGTCGTGTCATCGACATATTCAGTCGTAAAGGGAATGGCTTCCGGGGTGGCAGTCTCAGTTCTCAATGTCCCAACGAATACGACTTTATCGATCGGCTCGATAACTGTTCGTTCTCCGATTTTCTGGCGCCTCTTTGCCCCGTTCTCGAAAGTGACCTGATACTGGACTATCCTCTGGCCGACAACCCCGGCTCTTTGTAGCTTGGTTTCACCTACGAGCATTGATGGGTCGTCTTGGGCCTCGCTGTCGAATGAAATGGTTTGAGTTTCCGAGATCACCCCGGCCTGATCGGTCCCGCTTTGCGAGCCCGACAACACGCCTGAACTCTGGTAATCCGACCGATACGGGCCGAACGCCGCCCCAAAGAACAGCAAAAGCAAGAAGGCAAAAGCTCCAATAGCGAGCGTAAACTTCTGCCTAGTCGGCTTCTCTCTCATGACTGACCCCTTTAGGCCCGATGGAAGCGAACTCCATTATAGCGAGATAATCGATCTGTGAGCCGTGAAGGGTTCGAACCTTCGACAACCGGATT
>DAOUYN010000119.1 GCA_030666075.1 Actinomycetes bacterium
TAGGTAGATAAAGAACCGGCGACGCCTGAGAGTATCGAGCTCAAACACGACAAGATAAAGACTGCCCGAAAAGCGATGAGCAAGGCTTTCGACCTGAAAAAGGGATTGCGGGCGCTCAACGATAATTACGACCATCCCTACTGGGAAGAGCCGGCTGACAGATGCCTGAGCTGCGGTAACTGTATCAATGTGTGCCCAACGTGCTTTTGCTATCGGACTACCGAAGAGAGCACTGTCGATCAGGCGGTCACGGCCCGGACCAGGCAATGGGATGCCTGCCAGAACAAAGATTTCGCTGCCGTGCACGGCGGCAACTTCCGACCCGAACGGGTCGACCGTATCCGTCAATGGGTCTACCACAAGATAAATTGGAGCATAGAACAATATGGAGTTTCCGGGTGTGTCGGTTGCGGTCGTTGCGTGACCTGGTGCCCGACAGCCATAGACATCACAGAGCCTGTATGGCGCTTAGGAGGGAAAGATATTGGCTTTAGAGCCTGAACACGCACAAGAACATCCGCACCACCACGGGGCGCACGAGAACCCTTTCGTCCCGCACCAGGTATCGATCACGAAGATCAAGGCCGAGACGACGGATGTCAATACCTTCACCTTGGCCTTCACCGACCCGGACGTCCGCGATGAGTATGAGTACAGCGCCGGACAGTACAACATGGTCAGTCTGCCGGGGATCGGAGAGGCGCCGCTGTCGATCAGCTCGAGCCCTGAGCGCCGCGGTGAGTTTGAGCACACCGTGAGATTCGTCGGTCGCCTGACGAATGCGTGGGCCGGCCTCGGGGTCGGCGACACCCTGGGCATCAGAGGGCCTTACGGCCGCGCCTGGCCGCTCGAAGAAGTACGGGACCGGGATGTAGCGATCATCTCGGGCGGCACCGGCATAGCCTGCATCAAGCCGGCTATCAATTACCTCGTCGACCATCGGGACACAGTAAGGAGCGCCTCCGTCCTGTACGGCGCCAAAAGCGCCGCCGAACTTGTCTTTGCCGACCAGTTCGGTTCCTGGGAGGACCGCGGGGTCAGCGTGCATCTTACTGTAGACAAGGGACGGGCCCTGGACTGGCCGTTTCATGTCGGGGTAGTCACTACGCTTTTTGAAAAACTCACAATGCCGCCCTCCGAAGCGATCGTCATGATCAGCGGGCCCGAGATAATGATGCGTTTTTGTGTCTTCGACTTACTCGAACGCGGCTTTTCGCCGACAAACATCTATCTGTCGCTGGAACGCCGGATGGATTGCGGTGTCCGGATGTGCGGTCACTGCCAGATCGGACCGAAGTTCGTCTGCCAAGACGGCCCTGTCTTCTGCTATGACGAGGTCAGGCATCTCTTTGGGGTGGTGGCATAGATGACAGAAGAGACACGTAAACCGCGGGTCGCTATCTATAAGTTCTCCTCATGTTCCGGGTGTCAGCAGTCGTTGCTCAACGCTGAGCCCTATTTGGGGGAGATCATCGGAGCGATCGATTTCGTGTATTTCATCGAAGCGCAGCAAAACAACCAACCCGGACCCTACGACCTGACGTTAGTAGAAGGCTCTATCAGCCGATCCGAGGAGATCGAAGCGGTCAAAGAGCTCAGAAGGCAATCGAAGGTACTAATATCGGTTGGTGCGTGCGCCAACTATGGAGGACCGCAGGCCCTGCGTAACTGGGAGAGCTTAGATTATCTTAAGAATGTCTCATATGATGACCCGAAATACGTGGACGCTCTCGATTGGACCACCGGGATCGACGCCTATATCCCGGTCGATTACAAGATATTCGGGTGCGGGCCCAACCCCGATCAGCTCGTCGAGGTCCTGACGAATTTTCTACAAGGGCGCCCCCCGACGCTGGCCCGATCTAGTGTCTGCATCGAATGCAAGATGGCGGGCAACGTCTGCCTCTTAGTGGCCGGCGGCCTCAACTGCCTCGGCCCGGTAACGAATGCCGGCTGCGGGGCCGCATGCCCCAGCATAAAGCGCGGTTGCTACGGTTGTTTCGGACCGATGGAGGCAGCCAACTGCTTCGCTCTGGCCAAGACCTTCGAGCGCCTCGGGAACAGCGCTGAAGAGATAGTTCGACTGTTCAGACAAGAAAACAGCAATGCCCCGGCATTCAGGGAGGTGGCTCTGGCTTATGCACAAAGGCGAAGAATGGCGGCTTGATTATGTCGGCCGCGTAGAAGGAGAGGGCGGGCTCGATCTCGTCCTTTCACAGGGACTGGTCGAAGAGGCCAGGCTGCGGATATTCGAACCGCCCCGATTTTTCGAAGGGTTCCTGGAAGGGCGGCACTACACTGAGATCCTGGATATCACGGCCCGCATCTGCGGTATCTGCCCCATCAGCTACCAAAGCGCGGCCGCAACCGCTATCGAAGGCGCGTTCGATTACACGCCTTCGGTGCAGACAAAGCGGTTGCGCCGGCTCTTTTCGTGGGCGGAAGTAATGCAAAGCCACATATTGCACGTCTACTTATTGGCGGCCCCCGACTATCTGGGTGTCGACGGCTTAGGTGAGTTGGCCCGGCGCTTTCCGGCCGTGGTCGAACGCGGCCTGCGCATGAAGCGCACGGTCAACGATCTTACAAAGACGATCGGCGGCCGGGAGGTCCACCCTGTCGGACCCCGGGTCGGCGGCTTTTACGATGTGCCTTCGCCCGCGGATTTTGCCGCGCTGCGAGAACCCTTTTTGCAGGCCCGCGAAGATGCGATCGAGACCATCAAGACGGCCGCCGGCTTTGAGTTACCGGAGATGGACAGAGACACCGACTATCTATGCCTCTCCCACCCCGACGAATACGCTCTCAACTATGGCGACGTCAAGACATTCAAAGGGGCGCAGTTCCCGATCGACAAGTTCCTTGATTTTGTCGATGAGCGGCAGGTGGCGCACTCGAATGCCCTGCAGTGCCGTCTAAAACTCTCCGGGACCTATCAAACCGGACCGATCGCCCGGGTCAATATCAATCACGAGCAACTGTCCGAGACGGCAAAAGAAGTCTTAAGCGACGCCGGGCTCAGCTTTCCGAGCCAGAATCCGTTCATGTCGATCGTCGCCCGAGGCGCCGAGATCTTGACCGGTATTGAGGAATGTCTCGAACTGATGGATGGTTTTGAGCCGGAACCAGAGGACCCGGAGATTGTCCCGCGGGCTTCGGTTGCTTTTGGGATCAGTGAAGCGCCTCGGGGCTCGCTCTTCCATTATTATGAGTTCGACGATGACGGCATCGTCAAGCGGGCCCGGCTCATTCCGCCGACAACTCAAAACCTCGCCCGCATGGAAGATGACTTGATGATGTTCGCGCCCAGATTCCTGGGTGAATCGCGCGAAGAACTCTCGCTCGGCTGCGAGATGCTGATCCGCAGTTACGATCCGTGTATCAGCTGCGCCACCCACTTTCTCAAGGTCAATGTGATCGAGTAGACCGCTACCCGGTCTTTAAAACAGAAGGCACCCCTCAGCACGCCGCGGGGTGCCTTCTGCGCGCGCGAAGAAGATCCAGCGGGTCCGGTAAGGCCGGTCGGCATCTAGCGGCCCCCCTCGCGTCCGGAGCCGGCCGATAAGGCCGGTCGGGTGTGACGGAGCGCCCATAGCCCCTTGGCGCCGGCTAGCCGCGCAGCGCTCAGGACAGACAGAAAACGACCCGCTTGCGCGGGCCGTTTTCTTGATTCATTTTAGATCACGCCTATCGCACGATCTCTATGGCATGATTACTCTAGCGATCCTCTCAACAGAACCGGCCCATTACGTTTGGGATCGGTATCGTTGCGGCGCTCAGAAGTGACGATGATCTCTTCGTATGGAGCGAAGAAGTTGACGCGATAAGAGGTTGTAAAGCCCCCGTCACCATCGTTGTCGGTCTGAAACGCACCGACTGGATCCTCAAAGCCGGTCTCGCCGTCTCTTAGCCAGGTCTCAAAAACTCGACCAGCCCTTTCCGGCAGGTTGCTGACCCTAAGCTCCATCTTTACTTTGTGCCAGCCGTCGTCATGAGTATCCAGATCGAACTTAGCTGTACCAGTTGCCTGCTCTGGTGCGTCGCCGACACTCTCCATTGAGACAGTGCCTCGACCCTCGTCTTGAATCCTAGCACCGGCTAGAACCATGGTCGGCACGGTCAAAAGGCCGATCAGCACCACCGCGGTCGCGAGAAACAAATAACGCTTGCGCAATCCGGTCACCCCCCTTCTCCTTGCTCTGTGGCCATTTCCCTTGCCTATGTTTCCA
>DAOUYN010000115.1 GCA_030666075.1 Actinomycetes bacterium
TGGCCGACAAGGCCGTAGCGGAAAGATTGAAGATCTCGTACGCGTGCTAGGAGCATAACTAATACATGAAGAGCACAGATAAGAAAATACTGACCATCGAAGGGCAGGTCGACGGCGACCGGGTCTCCTCTAAGGACATGGAGGAGATAGTTCAAGCAGCCGTCAAGAATGGCGCCCGTAACCTACTCATCAAGGCAGACGGCCAACACGGCCTATGCGGGCGGCTCTGGCCGCTCGGCGAAGAAATACACGTCGACATCGAAGGCGCGGTCGGTCAGCGTGTCGGAGCGATGGGCTTTCCCGACACCGATATCACCGTCCACGGCAGCGCTTCGGACGACGCCGGATGGATAAACTGCGGCGCCAAGATAACTGTCTTAGGCGATGTCACCAACGGCGCCCATAATGCCGGCGCCCAAGGTATCCTATACGTCCAAGGCAGCGGCGGAGCCCGCTGTGACACGATGACCAAGCGGAACCCACGTTATGAGCCGCTGCAATCCTGGTATTTCCGCGATGTCGGCGATTCATTCGCCGAATTCAAGGCAGGCGGTATCTCCGTTGTCTGCGGCGTCGAACCGCGCAACCCAGACGATATACTCGGCTACCGGCCCTGCGTCGGCATGGTCGGCGGCACCATATATTTCCGCGGCGATATCCGCGGCTACAGCCAGGCCGATGTCAAGATGACAGAATTGACCAACCGGGACTGGGAGTGGCTGACCGAGAATATGAAACCGTATCTTGAGGCCATCGAGCGGACCGAAAACTATGACGAACTGACGAAGTCTAGAGGCGAATGGCGCAAGATGATCGCTCTGACCCCGGAGGAGAAAGCGGAACGGACCGAAGCCTCCAAGCCTGATTTGGTCGCGTGGCGTCTTAACTCTTGGGAGAAGGGCGTCGGCCAAGGCGGTATCTTCGGCCCGTATCTCGATCACGACCGGACGGTCGTCGAGTATACGCCCACCGGCGAACTGCGTCGCTTCAAGCCCCTGTGGAACAATAATAAGTACCTCGCGCCCTGCGCTGGGGCCTGTCCTTCGGGTATCCCTACGCAGCAGCGAACCAGCCTCATCCGGCAAGATAAATACGAAGAGGCCATGGATCTGGTCCTTCAATACAGCCCGTTCCCGGGCAGCGTCTGCGGACAAGTCTGCCCGAATCTCTGCATGGAAGCCTGCACTCGAGGATTGATCGACAAACCGCTCGATATCAAGTCATTCGGCAGTCTCAGCCTGGACTTGCCGGCGCCCGAAAAAGCCAAGCCGACCGGCAAGAAAGTGGCCATTATCGGAGCCGGTCCCGGAGGGCTCTCCGCCGCCTGGCAGCTCAAGCTGGCCGGCCACGAAGTGAGCGTCTACGAGGCCGATGACAGACTAGGCGGCAAGCTGGAACTTTGCATCCCGCGCGACCGCCTGCCTTTGGAGATCCTGAGCAAAGAGATATCGCGCATTGAAGAGTTGGGCATCGACATCCACCTCGATTCGAAAGTCGACCGGGATCTTTTCGACAAACTATATAAAGAGAACGAGATCGTCATCGTCGCCTGCGGAGCCCATACGCCGCGGATAATCCCGTTCGCCGGGAGCGACCATGTCATCGGCGGCATCGATTTCCTCAAGGACGTCAATCGCGGCAACGCCCCGGACTTCTCCGGCCAAGATGTAGTGGTGGTCGGCGCCGGTAATGTCGGGATGGATATCGCCTGCCAAGCCTGGGCCAGTAAAGCCAAGAGCGTCACGGCCGTCGACATCCAACCGCCGGCGTCGTTCGGCAAGGAACGCGAATCGGCCGAGCGGCTGGGGACCCAGATCGAATGGCCGAAATTCACACAAGAGTTTCACCCTGGCGAAAAAGAGCTCCGATTCAAAGACGGGACCAAGCTGCCGGCGGACATCGTCTTGATGTCTATCGGCGAGGTGCCGGAGCTCGACTTCCTCCCGCCGGGGATCGATATCGAGCGAGGCGTCATCCAGGTCAATGACAACCAGCAGACTTCCGATGTGAAGATATTCGCCGTCGGTGACGCCACAGGTCCCGGCCTGGTCACCCATGCTATCGGCCAGGGGCGCCGGGCGGCGGAAGTCGTCCACGCGCTGATGATGGATTACGACTACGTCCCGGATACAAAAACGACTATCCCATACGACCGGGTCCGGCAGGCCTACTACGAGACAGCCGTCGTCGACGAGTTCGAGGCGATCTCCGAGGCCAGCCGGTGCATGTCCTGCGGCTCATGCCGCGACTGCGAAATGTGTGTCTATACCTGTTACTGGGGGGCCATCAAGCGCGTCGGTGACGAGCAGAATGGGACCTGGGAATACGTAGTCGATGCCGATAAATGCATCGGTTGCGGCTTTTGCGCCGGCACCTGCCCTTGCGGGGTCTGGGAAATGGTCAAGAACGTCTAGCGGAACCTTGCTGTGCAGATAACTGTAGAAACCTGGACAATATTCTTGAACGTGGGCCTGGGCATCGTCTGCCTTGGTCTCATCCAGATCTTCAAGGACTCCCTCTTCGCCGATATCGCTAAGTTCCTATTCATTCTGGCAGTCAGTTTGATCGCCCACTCGGCGATCAAAGTCTTCCTCTTAGGTGAATACGCGACGTTCGTGTACGGGGTCTCAGCCGTGGTCGTTTCGGTCTGCTACTTGCTGCTCGTCTGGTCGATCCTCACGACCCTGAAGAAGATCAATAAGAAAGAGACTGCTTGATGACACCATTCCTGGAGCAATTACCCCTGTGGCTCTCGATCGGCTTCTCGTTGGTCGGCGTAGTCGTTTCGATCCACCTGGCGCGCTTAGCCTACGGGGGCGTCCTCTTTCCGTTCACGATCATCTTAACGGCGGGTATGGTCATCTTCGGCTTCCATCACTTGCTGGAGCTAGCCGACCCCAGTCTCCACGACCTAGCGAACAACCTGGAAGCCGGAGCCTCCGCTCTGTTCCTGGCCGCCGCCGGTTTCATGATCTACCAGCTGCGTAAGGTCCTGGAAGACCGATAGCGAGCCCGTCCGATCAGAGTAGTTCGCTAAGGCCGCTCGTATCAAGATGTGCTTGGCCGCCGACCGCATAGAGGTCCGACCAGACGTTGCAATCCGCGACAAACTTATCCTTGATAGGCGTGAATTCCAGCGGCAGGTCCGGGAAGTGAGCTAGATAGACGAGGACGAAGTACGGGACCCGCATCGCCAGCTCCTTGAGTAGCGCCCGCAGATAGCGGTCATCGAAAAATGGGCCGATGATGCCCAGTCCATCCGGCGCCACGAGCTTGTTTCCCAGGTAGGTGGGGTGGACGGCGTACTCACAAACCGCCTGGTAAATATGCTCACGGTTGCGCTCCTCGAAGCCGTCCCGCTTATCGAGCGCCTGGCGCAATTTGGCGGGCTGGAACTTGCGCTGCCTCTCTTTGTTTGTACAGTTTTTCCACTGCTCGATCTTGTCCGTATTTATCGTGAAGTAGTCGAGCAGATAGCCGGTCTCCAGTAGGTCGCGCATGAGGATAACGGAGCTCTGATAGTATCCGTTGAGAAGCAACTCGATCGAGGACGTGATCGTATTGAAGAGCCGCAAACCAAGGAATTGCACGGTCAACTCGTTGTCGCTGACACACTCATGCGCGTTGGTGATATCGAAGAGGACCCCCAGGCCTGAAAAGATGATATCAATATCATCTTTGGCCCGCGGCTCTTTGGCGATCAGCTCCGTCGATCCGGCCCGGATCTCTTCGATGTACTGGTGCAGGTTGTCCAGGTTCTCAGGTAAAACCGGTTTGGCAGCATCAATCCGTGGACTCATGATGGCCTCCTTGACCTCGTCAAGCACCTAGATAAAAGCGGTTTTCAGTGTAACACACTCACCCCGTGGGCCCCGGCGGCCACAAAGCAACCAGGCTGACCACCATCTTTACAGAAACTCCCGACGGAACTAAACTGGAAACAGAATCGTTATGAGTGCGAAATCTACTGATATTACGCCCGAGGAAGTCTATTTATCGCGGCGCCGGTTCCTCAAGCAGACCGGAGCCACGGCCGCGGGAGTCCTCTTGGTAGCAGGCTGCGACCGCACCGCTCGACCCTCGACCGGACACCGACCGCCGCCCAAACCGGGAAAGACGGAATCCAATCGCGACGAACGCGGCAATCGTTTGACCTCGTATGCGGCCGTCACCAGCTATAACAATTTCTATGAATTCACGACCAATAAAGAGGGTGTGGCGGCTATGGCGGCGGGCTTCAAGACTGAGCCCTGGGCCGTAAAAGTCGGCGGCC
>DAOUYN010000090.1 GCA_030666075.1 Actinomycetes bacterium
TGACTCTTTGTGATTCATTTGACGCCATGATCTCCGATCGTCCCTACCGGGAGTCATTGTCCCGGGAGGAGGCCATCGACGAGATCAGACAGGGCGCGGGCACCCAATTCGACCCGGAACTGGCGGAGCGGTTTATCGAGATGCTGGTGCAACGCAAGACCGCTAAGGTATCAGTTTAGAACCAGCGCCAAAACCAGTACTTTTCAAAGAAGACCTTGTAATAATGCCGCCTGCGCGAGGGCTTCTTCATGTCGACCATAGGGTGGGGGACCGCATAGAAATCGCCTTTCGCGTAACCGGCCGTTCCATCGCCTAGCTCCAACATGCACGCGCCATGGCCGTTGAATTCACTTTTGGAGGCCCCACCCTTGATATCCTCGGCGATCCGCGCCGCTACGACCAGCGCTTCCTCGTGGGCAAAGACACCGGCTTTCGGCAGCATGAGCGGTTTTTCCGGCTTGTACTTGCCGTCTAGTTTGATCGTGGTCACATCGCCGATAGCGTAGACATTCTCGTATTGCGTCTCCAGGCTTCTCTTGTCCACCGGTATCCAGCCTGCTTCATTCGTCAGACCGGCTTCCTTGACGACGTTGGGAACCTGGTGGGGCGGTATCGTTATCAGCAGGTCGGCCCGTACTTTCTCGCTGCTCTTGAAGGTGACTTCTTTCGCGCCCGGGTCGATAGATTCTATCTCCATATTGGGATTGAACCCGATGTTGCGGCTGTCTAAGAGCCCCTTGATGCTCTGCCCGATCTTTGGTCCGGCGCCGGGCATCGGCAATGGCTCGACTGTGAAGATATTAATACTGATGTTTCCGTCCGCGTTGCCTTTACGGAGCTGCGCATCGAGCAAGAAGGCGGCTTCGTAGGGCGCGGCCGGGCATTTATAAGGGTTCGAGGGGATGAGGAGGACTACCTCTCCTTGTTTGAACTCAGCCAGAGTTTTCTTGAGATCTTCGATGCCGGCCAAGGTATAGAGATTGATCGCCGCCTCGTCCAGACCGGGGATGGCCGGCATGTTGGACTCAGCCCCGAGCGCCACTATCAGATAGTCGTATTCGATGGTTTGGCCGCCGGCTACTAGCGACTTATGCTCCGGGTCGATGCCCGAGACGCCGGCGTTGATGAACTCGATACCCTTTCGCTCCAGGCGAGCCAACGGGCGCTTGATCTGCTCCGCCTGACGACTGCCGCCCAAGACCCACAGGAGGGAAGGAGCGAAGAGGTGGTCGGGGTTCTTGTCTATTAGAATGACCCGTCCGGCACTACCGAGTGATTTCTTAAGCGTGTTGGCGGCCACGACACCGCCGATCCCCCCGCC
Organism: Actinomycetes bacterium; assembly: GCA_030666075.1. Classification (GTDB taxonomy): domain Bacteria; phylum Actinomycetota; class Aquicultoria; order CAJVYJ01; family JAUVQD01; genus DAOUYN01. The sequence continues at coordinate 1,322 of DAOUYN010000090.1, forward strand.
CAGAACACAGATCGTTTTTTGGGACATAACGGCCCTCCCGAGATTGCTTGCCGGCGATCTTTTTAATAGCTTACTACACCGGCTCTGAACCCGCTAAGATACGGGGGTGTGCCGGGGCCGCAGATCCTTAGCTCGCGGTGTTGAAAAATTCAACCGCTTGCTCTATAAATAAAATAAGTCCCGCCGAAATCGAATGAAAAGGACCGACATTGAGTGAAACAAAACCGCCAGATAAGCCTCTGTTCTTTGAAGACCCGAACATCGAGCCCAAGCTGCCCGGTGAGTTCAGCATTCTGTACCTACTGAGGCGCGACATCCAGGCTTGCTTGGACAATGAGACACCGTGGCCGGCGGCGATGATGATCATGGCCGGCATCGATCTGTTGGCCAAGTTTCATGCCGGCGAGGACAGCGTGGGGAATATCGGCAAACGGTTCCACAGTTACGTCAGTGATCACTTTGAGCCCTTGGATGATGACAGCGAATTGATTTATCAGCTTAGAAACTCGCTCTTTCAATCCTTTGGTCTGCGCTCTACGGACAAAAAAGGACATGTCTTCAAGTTCTCAGTTACGGCTGTGCAGGGAACGACTTTGTTCCAAAAACGTGATGGACGGCATGTCATCGACGCTTACGCCTTGAACAAGGCATTTGAGGAGTCGATCAGGAATTTTCGGGAGACGCTGACGGAGACCATCCCGCTAGAGCGGTTTCTGGCCATGGCGCCGGAATACGCGTTCATTTACATCGCTTGATCTCGAAGACAGCGCTGGTTAAGCCCTTCACAATAACTAGATGCCAAGAGCAAATCTCCGGCTGGCTGGTTGATTTAAGGGTCCTAAATAACACATCAAAAGCGATCGGATAAACGGGCTGCAAACCCTATTGATTAGGTCGCATTCATCGGGGAATGCTGATACTATGAGGTGGTGACTATGGGAGATCGTCTACGCGACACAAAGCCCCATAATGGCCTCGCGGATGATGATCATCCGGAGGAAGCCTGCGGGGTATTTGGCGTATATGCACCCGGTCAGGATGTTTCACGTCTTACCTATTTCGGTCTTCACGCTTTACAACACCGCGGCCAGGAGAGCGCCGGTATCGCCGTAGCCGATGGCGAGTCTACTGTGGTCTTCAAAGACATGGGCCTGGTGCCGCAGGTCTTCGATGAAAGTAAGCTCGCCGCCCTTCAGGGGCACGTGGCCGTGGGGCATGTCCGTTACTCCACGACCGGTTCGACCCGGTGGGAGAACGCCCAGCCGATCCTAAAAGTCATCGAGGGCGGCACCATCGCGCTCGTCCACAACGGCAACCTTCTTAATAGTAAAGAGTTGCGGGATGAAGTGATGACCAACGGCCACCGGCTCCGTTCGACAAGTGACAGCGAGCTGATAGCCGAGGCGGTGGCCGCCCGCAAAACCGACTCGATCGAAGCGGCGGTCGCGGCCACGATGAAACGCCTCCACGGGGCCTACTCTTTATTGATCATGACCGAGACCCAGCTGATCGGCATCCGCGATGCTTATGGGGTCCGACCTCTCTCTATCGGCCGCCTCGGTGATGGCTGGGTCCTGGCCAGCGAGACCTGCGCCCTCGATATTGTCGGCGCTGAATATGAGCGCGATGTTCGCCCGGGCGAGCTGGTCATCATCGATGAGAATGGTCTGCGGTCGATCCAGGCCCTCGAACCACAGAAGCCGTCTCTATGCGTATTCGAGTTTATTTACTTCGCCCGTCCGGATAGCAAAGTCTTCGGCGAGAGCCTCTACAAGTCCCGCCAACGAATGGGGATGGAGTTGGCCAAGGAGGCCCCGGTCCACGCCGATCTAGTCATGGGTCTGCCCGATTCCGGCACCCCGGCGGCTATCGGTTTTGCCAGGGAGTCAGGGATACCCTTTGGCGAGGGGCTGATCAAAAACCGCTATATTGGGCGGACATTCATCGAACCGAACCAGACCCTGCGGGAGTTGGGCGTGCGCTTAAAGCTCAATCCGCTCCGGGACGTGATCGAGGGTAAGCGGCTCGTGGTCATCGACGACTCCATCGTCCGGGGGAATACGAGCCGTCAGATCATCGGTCTTCTTAAAGAAGCCGGGGCCAAGGAGGTCCATGTCCGCATCAGTTCGCCTCCGGTCAAATGCCCGTGTTTCTACGGTATCGATACCGACAGCGAGTCCCAGTTGATAGCGGCCCAAAAAGACATTGAAGAGACACGTGAATTCATCGGCGCCGACTCTTTGCAATATCTAAGCTTCGACGGTCTCGTCCGGGCCACCGGACGGACGCGGGGAGATTTCTGCCTTGCCTGTTTTGACGGCAAATATCCGATCCGGCTCCTAGACGAGCAGCATATGGGTAAATTGGCGCTGGAACCTCAAGTTGCAAAAAAGTAAGCGGGTTATCGGTGTCCTCATTTCGGGAAACGGGTCCAACCTCCAGGCATTGATCGACGAGTGTTCCGCGCCCGCGTTTCCTGCTAGAATCGGGGTCGTTATAAGCAACCGCTCCGATGCTTTTGGTCTGGTCCGAGCAGAACGAGCGGGATTGCCAAAGGTTTGGCTCGACCGCCAGGAGTTCGATTCGAACGAAGCTTATGACGGCGCTATCCGTGACAAATTGCGTGAACACGGGGTGGAGTTGGTGGTCTTAGCCGGGTACATGCGGTTGGTGCGCTCGCCGATCTTGGACGCGTATCCGGAGGCGGTCATCAATCTGCACCCGTCGCTATTACCGTCTTTTCCCGGGGCCAGCGCCGCCAGGGATGCGCTCGACTACGGGGTCAAGGTGACCGGCATTACCATACACTTTGCCGATGCCGAGTTCGATACCGGGCCGGTGATAATCCAGGAAGTCGTGCCGGTACATCAGAACGATGATGAAAAAACGCTCTTAGAACGGATACATAAAGCAGAACATCGTCATCTGTCATACACAGTCAAGCTTTGGGCGACAGGGCGGCTGCAGACGCACGGGCGACGGGTCAGGATACTCCCCAAAGGGGATAAGTCTAGGGAGGATATATGAAGATTAAAAGGGCGCTGATAAGTGTCTCGAACAAGACCGGCATAGTAGACTTCGCCAAGGGTCTGCGTAAACACGGCGTGACGATCATCTCGACGGGCGGGACGGCCAAGGCCTTGGCCGATGCCGGTGTAGATGTGGTCAAGGTCTCGGACGTCACCGGGTTTCCGGAGATCCTCGACGGCCGGGTGAAGACGCTCCATCCGAAGATACATGGCGGCCTGCTGGCTCGCCGCGATATTCCTGAGCATCTAGAGCAGCTTGGCGAACACGGCATCGAAGCCATCGATCTGGTCGTCGTCAATCTCTATCCGTTTCAAGAGACGATCAATAAACCGGACGTCACCTTCGAAGAGGCGATCGAGAATATCGATATCGGCGGCCCGACGATGATCCGTTCAGCGGCCAAGAATATGGATTCGGTCGCGGTGGTCGTCAGTCCCAACTCATACGCTCAAGTCCTTTTGCAGATGGACGAGAAACAAGGTGAGCTGACACTCGAGATGCGGCGCGACTTGGCCCGCCAGGCTTTCCAACATACGGCCGATTACGACGAGGCGATTTATCAGTATCTCGAAGGTGACCACGAGTTTCCGCCGCTTTTGAGGTTGGTCTTTGAAAAAGTAGGCGATCTGCGGT
>DAOUYN010000210.1 GCA_030666075.1 Actinomycetes bacterium
CTTCAATACTTGCTTAGCATGCTCCTTCTCGTTGGCAGCCGTCAGCTCGAAGAGTTCGCCGATCTGCTGGTAGCCTTCCTTCCGGGCCGCTTTGGCGTAGTAAGTGTACCGGTTGCGAGCTTGGCTCTCGCCGATAAAAGCCTTCGCTAGATTTTTGATCGTACGCTCCATGAACATCCTTTCTTTCAGAGAAGGCGCGTATTAGCGCTTGAGCAGTTCGGGCCACCAACGGCGCCTTCTGACCTCGCCTACCCGGCGGGTCACAGCGCCTCTGGCGGCCGTCTCCAGCTCATCGGGTAGCATTTCCAGTTCGAAAGCGTCTGTGTATTTGCGTCTTAGCGCCGATTCCAATAAGTGATCGGCGAACCAGGGATTCTTGGGCAAGAGTGAGCCGTGCAGGTATGTCCCGAAGATATTGCCGCGGCGCGCCCCTTCAGTCCGGTCTTGCCCATCGTTGCCAAAACCCACTTCGACCCGGGCCAAAGGTTCGACTCCGGCCCCGAGCCTCGTCCGGCCGCTATGGTTTTCAAAGCCGATCAAAGCGGGTGTTTTTGGCGCCCAATCAGCTCGGGCGATGACGTTGCCGATGAGCCGTTTCTTGCCGCCCACCGTGACAACATCGAGGAGGCCAAGTCCGTCGATCTGTTCCCCCTCATGCGTGAGAAACTCCCGACCCAACAACTGATAGCCACCACAGATCGCCAGTACGACCAACCCATCCTCAGCCAGCGCGGCCCAGTGGTCCCGGTTGGCCATCAGGTCGTCGCGGACTAAAAGCTGCTCGCGGTCTTGGCCGCCGCCGATAAAGAGAATGTCGTAGTCTCCCCCGGGGCGGTCTCCCACCCGCAGATCCTCGACCGTCACATCGATCCCCCGCCAGCGGCACCGCTGGACCAGGGCCGTAATATTGCCGCGGTCGCCATATAAGTTCATGAGCTCGGGATACATGTGGGCTATTTTGAGCGAGGCTATGGCGATACCTCCTCACGCGGGGCGTCGCTGCCTCTATCGGCCCAAAACGCGGCCACTCCGGCTGTTTTTTCCAAATGCTTGCGGATGTCGAGCATGGCCGTGTAGGTCGATAATACGAAGATCTCCTCGCCCGGCGGGGCCTTCTGAAAAGCCCGCTCGAGAGCGGCCGCGAGGTCCGAGTCGACGATCACCGACGTCTCGGGGATACCGGCGTACTTCAACCGCAGGGCCATATCGTGCGCCCGCGTTCCTGTCGTCACTACCGCTCCGGTCTGACCGAGACGTTCGAGGTTCGCATCCCAAAGCCCAGAGACGTCCGTACCGTCAGCGAGAGTATCATTTATGGCGATGACCAGGTTCTTCGGCCCCGGCTCGATCTCAAGCGCTCCGATAGCCTGATCGAAACCAGTCGGATTCTTGACCAACATCAGGCGCAAGCGGCGACCCGCCGCTTCCAGCGTCTCAAACCGCCCAAAGGCCGGCGAGAACGCATTCAGGCCGGCGACGATACTGTCGAGCGAGATACCGGCCGCGAGTGCCGCTGATGCTGCTGCCAGGGCATTATAAACATTGAAGAGAGCCGGAGCCGGCAACGCTACTTCGGCATCGCCCCCGGGGGTACACAAAAGGAACCTTGTTTCCTTAAGGCTCAACCTTAGCTTTACTGCGGTCACCTCGGGCAGCGGCCGCCGAAAACCGCAGTGCGGGCAGGCATATTCTCCCAGATGGGAAAAGTATCGTTTCGTATACGCCAATGGTTCGCCGCATATCAGGCAGTCTTTCGAGTCCTGCGCATCATCTACGGTCGTAGCCGATGGGACATCTTCGCCAAGGCCGAAGTAGAGGACGGGACGGGCGCTATCGCGCCCTAGGGCCGCGACCCGGGGATCGTCGGCGTTCAATACCAGCGTGGCATCGGGGGCGAGAGGCTCGATGCCTTCCTGGATCAGGCGGGCCGTCTGGTCCACTTCGCCAAAGCGGTCGAGTTGATCTCGAAAAAGGTTTCCGACGCTAAAGACCCGCGGCGCCAGCTGAGCGGACACATTCCTGACAGTCGCCTCGTCTACCTCGAATATACCTATCCTTGGCTCACTGTCCGGTCCCGGCTTGGTGTTATACGCTGCCATCAAGGCGGTGGCGATACCGTAAGTGAGATTAGCGCCGGCAGCGTTATGGACCGGCTCCAGGGCAGCCTCCCGGCAGATCGAGGCCAGCATATTGGCGGTCGTGGTCTTGCCGTTGGTGGCGGTGATCAATATCGGCCCCCGGTCGAGCCGGCCGGCCAAGGCGCCGATCAACCCGGGATCCAAGCGCAGGGCGATCGCTCCCGGCAGGGAGGTCCCGCCGCCCAGGCCGAACCCTCTGCTGACGCGCCCGCCGAGACCGCCGAGCGCCACGGCGACCTTTCTTTTAATGCTCATATCCACATTCTACCAAGGTCTGCCATTATAGTTATATATCTCACTTTCCGGCATTATAATATGACTATGCCAACAGGTGATGAGAGAGCGTTCGAAACTGCGCGCCAATTCGGAGTCCGACCGCCGGTTGTAGCTTTGCTATCAGGGCTGATCGCTTACGGGGCTGAGCGACTCTGGGCGGTGCCGATACCGGTTGCGCCGGCGCTCGGGCTTATCGCGGCAATAATCTGCTGGA
>DAOUYN010000005.1 GCA_030666075.1 Actinomycetes bacterium
CCGCCGATATCGGGGCCTTCGTCCCAATCCAGCCCCAACCACTCGAGATCACGTAAAATAGCCGCCTCGGACTCCGTAGTCGAACGCTCCCGATCGGTATCCTCGACGCGCAGCACAAAAACCCCGCGTTCATGACGGGCAAATAGCCAGTTAAAGAGCGCTGTTCTGGCAGTTCCGATGTGAAGGAGGCCGGTCGGACTCGGCGCGAACCGCACCCTGACGGGAGTGATCAAGGGGCCTTACCCTCCAGAGCTGGAACCAGAAGGACGACCGCCTGCGCCGCCACTCCCTCACCTCTACCGGTGAACCCCATACCCTCCGTGGTCGTCGCCTTGACGCCGACCCGGGTGACATCGGTGATCATGGCCTTGGCCATCGCGTGGCGCATGGCGTTACGAAGAGAGGCCACTTTGGGCGTTTCCAGTATGATCGTCACGTCCGCGCTGGCTATCTTGAAGCCCCGCTGCAAAACGCTGTCGGCTGCCGCCTCTAAAAGCTGTAGGCTGGATATGTCTTTGAATCTGGGATCGGTGTCCGGAAAATGCGAGCCGATATCACCGTCGGCCAACGCCCCAAAGATGGCATCGATCAGCGCGTGACAGGCGACATCGGCGTCTGAATGGCCGTCGGCGCCCCGCTCAGAAGGGACTTCCACACCACCGAGCATGAGGGGCCTGCCCGCAACCAGACGATGCGCATCAAAGCCGGTGCCAATACGAGGTTCAATCTCCATTCGGCAAGCCTACCATATCTTGGCGCCGCCTCAACTCCTGTTCGGCGATGAAGATATCGCCGGAGGTGGTCACTTTGATATTCAATCCGCCGGTCTCGAAGACCCCGACCCGCCCGCCATACTGTTCGATCAAGCCGGCGTCGTCGGTAGCCTCGAACCCATCCTCACCCGCCCGCTCATGGGCCGCCAAAATTGTATGAAATGGGAACAATTGGGGGGTCTCAGCCCGGAAAAACCCGGCCCGCGGCCTGGTCGCCGTAATAACCCCGCCTTCGACCTCCTTGAGCGTGTCGACCACGGCAGCGGCGAAGATCAGCCCGTCCAGACGACCCAGGCGCTCAGCCGACGCCGCAATGGCATCCTCTGTGATCAGCGGTCGGGCGCCGTCATGTATCCAAACCAGCTCTGTCCCGGGCGGACAACTATCGAGTCCGGCAAAGACAGAACCCTGGCGCTCCTGCCGACCACCGACAACAGTCACCGGGGTCCCGGCGGCCGCGTCAACGACTTCCGACAGACACCTGGGAATAAGCTCTTCCCTGGTGACAATCGCGATATGATCGATCAAAGGCGAGCGGCTGAAAGCGGCGACCGAATACCAAAGAACCGGCCGGCCATTCAAGAGCGCGAACTGTTTCTCGTCCCGGCCGAAGCGTTCGCCCCGACCGGCAGCGACTATGACAGCCGCGTTCAAGCGGTCTCAGTTTCCCTTATCCGCGAGAAGATCATCTTCCCGGCCGAAGTCTGCAACATTCTCGTGATCTTCAAGTCGACGGTCTCTCCAATCCGATCGCGGCCACCATCGACGACTACCATCGTGCCATCGTCTAGATACCCGACCCCTTGGCCCGACTCCTTGCCTTCGTGGATTATCTTGATCTCCAACTGCTCCCCCGGCAAGACGACGGGCTTGACCGCATTCGCCAGAGCGTTGATGTTCAAAACATCGACGCCCTCAAAACCGGCCACCTTATTGAGATTATAATCGTTTGTGATCACCGCCGCTCCGGTTTCCCGGGCCATCCGCACGAGTTTGTCGTCGACGCCGGTCAGGTCAGAGTAGTCCGCCTCGGCGATGCGCACTCGCCCAACATGTTCGGAGCGAAGCTGATTGAGGATATCCAGTCCCCGGCGACCGCGGTTGCGCTTGAGCGCGTCGGCAGAATCTGAAATCTGGTGTAATTCCCCCAAAACGAACCTCGGCACCACCAGGTCCCCATCGATAAACCCGGCGTCCAGGATCTCGACGATCCGACCGTCGATCAGGATATTCGTATCGAGCAGCTTCTCGCGCCCGGCTCCGGCGGCCGCAAGCGACCTTTCGGGAAGCTTAAGGACGCGTCCGAATTCCAAGCTGCGCCCGATCCCCAGTCGCACACCGAGCGATGCCAGGATGACGTACGTAAAGGTGATTGCGAGCGTTTTGACTTCCGCGATCTCGATCTGGGCCATAGGCATCGCTAATAGAAACGACACGATCAGGCCGGCTATCAGGCCGACGAATCCCATGATCAGGTCTGAGAGCGGGACACTTTGTAAAGTATCCTCCACCCAGGCCATTGTCCTGGTGAGCCATCTTCCGAAAATACCGCCGGCGACATATCCGATTGCGGAACCGAGGATCATGTAGATGATAATTGCGAAATTATTATTAATATCAGTCCCGGGCCAACCGAATCTTATCGCTACGCGATACCCGCCAATAGCCGCCGCCAAGATAAGAGCAAACCTTGTCAGCTGTATAAGCATAGCGTTCGATAAAGTCTGTAGCTACTTCATCGTTCCCTCCCTTCTTATGGATTCATGCGCAAAAGGATAAATTAGTTATGATAATTTTCTCTTCGGCAGAATGTTCGGTGAAGTTAAGGGTTAAACGTATCTTTCAAGCAAGTTGTGTTCGCGCAATCTCTTTAGCCCGTCCTGGATCGCCTGGGCCCGGACCACCCCGATACCATCGACCTCGTCTAACTCTTCGATGGTCGCACTTGTGATCCCTTTCAGGTTGTCGAAGCGTTCGACGAGCTTGTTGATTATCTTGACCGGGAGTCTGGGTATCCGCTTAAGCAGCCTGTAGCCTCGCGAATGCGCTGGTTGATCGAGGACGTTCACGGCCCCGTCGAAGCCCAGGAGCGGGGCGATACTCAGGGGGTCCAGCAGGTCCTCCTGGCTGAAGTCCGCCAGGCGTCGGCGCGCGCGCTCGGCCAATTTCGGCTTGCTGCCATAGTCTCTGATCGTCATCAGCAGGTCATCCGCGACGGTCCGCACTAATTCGTCAGACTGCATTCGCAATAGACGGCCGTCAACGCCGAGTTCCGTGATGAACCGGTTCAGCTCGGTACTAATGCGCTCGACCATCTCCGCCCGCTGGATGACCGTCAAGACATCGCTCAGGGCGACCAGGTCCTCAAACTCCAGGGCGCTCAAACTAGCTGATACCTGGTCGAGACGCCGCTTGTATTTTTCTAAAGTCTGCAGAGCCTGGTTCGCTTTGGCCAGAACGACCGGGATATCCTCCAAGACATACTTGAAATCATCGAAGTAGACGGAGACTATCTCGCGTTTTTGCGATATCGAGAGGGCGGCGGCCTTCGTCTGCCGGGCAACGCGTTCGGCGGTACGGTGGCGGATCCCGGTCTCCGGGGTGGGGACTGAATAGTCGGGAACGAGATGCACGTTGGCCATGAGTATCCTCTTGGCTCCTTCATCCAAAATGATCGCTCCGTCCATCTTGGCCAATTCGTAGAGCCGGAAAGGCGTCATCTCGCTGTCGATATCGAAGCCGCCGTTCGTTAAGTTCATCACATTCTCGGTATCGCCAATGACGATGAGCGCACCCGTTCGAGCCCGCAATATCTGCTCGATAGCGGTGCGTAAGGCGGTACCCGGAGCAACCCGGGCCAATACCTCAAGAAGCTTCTTGTCGCTGTTTTTACTCATGCGCACGTTGTGCCGGCGGCCGGCGGCCGTCGAAGACTAGCCCTTAATTTAACGCTCGCTCCGTAGAACGGTCAAGGCCTCTCCAATATTGGCTACTTCGATGATCTCGAGGCCGTCGGCTTCGATCGATCCACTTTTCGGGACCAATGCCTGCTTGAAGCCGAGTTTTGCCGCCTCCTTGAGACGCTCGGAGACGCGACCGACCGGTCGCACCTCGCCGGTGAGACCGATCTCGCCGAACGCGCATATATCGCGAGGGACCAAACGGTCCTCGGCCGCTGAGACCACGGCCATCGCCAACGGGAGGTCCAGGGCCGGCTCGAAGATCTTGACCCCGCCGACGACATTTATGTAGACGTCGGCCTCCGCCAACCGGATGCCGGCCCGCTTCTCCAACACCGCCAATGTGATCATGGCCCGATTGTGCTCGACCCCAGTCGTAAGCCGCCTAGGGTTAGTCAAGTAAGAGGGGGTGACTAGAGCTTGCAACTCGACCATGAGTGGCCGCGTCCCCTCGACGACCGCCGCCACAGCCGAACCGCTGACCGCGTCGGACCGTTGGGACAAGAAAAGCTCAGAGGGATTAGCTACCTCGGTGAGGCCGGTCTTGCCCATCGAGAAGACGGCCAATTCGTTGCTAGGACCATACCGGTTCTTAACGGTTCTGACCAGGCGGTAAGTGTGTTGATCTCCCCCGTCGAAATAGAGGACCGTATCTACCATATGCTCGAGAACGCGCGGCCCGGCGATCGTCCCGTCCTTCGTCACATGTCCGATGAGCAACACCGGCACGCCCGCTGTTTTTCCCCAACGCAATAGCTGGGCGGCGCATTCCCGGACCTGGCTCACGCTCCCCGGGGCGGATTCGACCGCCGGGTGAAAAAGGGTCTGGATAGAGTCAACGACCAAAACATCGGGGCGAAGAGTGGCGACCGCCGCCTCTATCCGTTCCAGTGAGATCTCGGCCAGCAAGAACAGTTTGTCGGAGAAGCCCCCGAGGCGGTCCGCGCGCAACTTGACCTGTTCCGGTGACTCCTCGCCGGTGACGACCAGAACGGTCTTACCTGAAGCCGCCAAGCTTCCGGCCGCCTGCAAGGTCAGCGTCGATTTGCCGACCCCCGGTTCCCCGCCAAGAAGTATCAAGGAACCCGGGACCAGGCCGCCGCCAAGGACGCGATCGAGCTCATTTATCCCTGTCGACCAACGCTCCCCCGGTGTCGACTGTATCTCGGAGAGAGGTTTTGGCACCTCAGATGAGAAAACCCATCGGGAACCGCTTCGTGGCTCCCGATGGGTTGTTTCTTCAGTGTATGTGTCGAACTCGCCGCACTCAGCGCACCTGCCTATCCAGCGAGGGGCCGTCGCGCCGCAACTATTGCAGCGCCAAACAGCGGCTGTCTTGCTCATCAGTCGTCATGACCAACCGAGGCTCCCACTTTTGCCTCTTTTCGCCGCTTGATGCTGAACGTCAAGCGGTTGTCTTTAGCTCCTATCTGGATATGGTCGCCACTCTTGAATTTGCCCGCCAGGATCCCTTCGGAAAGCGGGTCCTCGATCAAGCGCTGGATGGCCCGACGAAGAGGGCGCGCACCGGATGCCGGCTCGTACCCCTCGGTCGCCAAAACGGTTTTGGCGGCGTCGCTCAAATCTATCTGCAGTTGCTGCTCTGACAGCTGAGTCTCGAGACGCGCGATCATCAGGTCGATGATCACCTTGATCTCATCCTGCGTCAGCTCGTGAAAGACGATCACGTCTTCGATCCGGTTCAAGAACTCGGGCCTGAACGTCCGCTTCAATTCGCCGACGACCTTGCCCTTCATGTCGTCATATGAGAGCGCCTCCGCGCCCGCCTTTGAAAAACCGAGCGGTGTGGCTTTTTGGATATACCGGGCGCCAAGATTAGAAGTCATGATCAAGATCACGTTCTTAAAGTCGACCACGCGCCCCTGGGCGTCCGTCAACCGGCCATCTTCGAGTATTTGCAAGAGGATATTGAAGACATCGTGGTGGGCTTTTTCGATCTCATCCAAGAGCACCACGCAGTAGGAGCGGCGCCTGACAGCTTCGGTCAATTGCCCGCCCTCCTCGTAGCCTACGTAGCCCGGAGGAGAACCGATCAGCCTGGAGACAGTATGCTTCTCCATATACTCCGACATATCTATCTGAATAAGGGCTTGATCGTCGCCGAAGAGATACTCGGCCAGAGATTTGGCCAATTCGGTCTTGCCGACGCCGGATGGGCCGAGGAACACGAAAGACCCGGACGGCCTCTTCGGGTCCTTTAGGCCGGCCCGAGTGCGGCGAATGGCCTTAGAGACCGCCACGATGGCCTCCTCTTGGCCGATGACCCGCTCGTGGAGTTTCTCTTCCATCTTCAGCAATCTGGCGGTTTCTTCTTCCGTCAACCGTGTGACCGGAATACCCGTCCACGTGGAGACGATCTGAGCTATTTCTTCATCGCCTACCACTAGGTCTGACTGCGGGGCGATCTTCCAGGTCTGTTCGAGTTCGCGTACCTCCTCGAGCAACTGACGCTCCTGATCGCGATATTCAGCCGCTTTCTCAAACTCCTGCCCCTTGATAGCGCTCTCTTTCTGGTTTCGCAGATCGGTCAAGCGACCTTCTGCCTCACCGGAGTGGGGCGGGGTCGTCATCTGCTGGATGCGCACGCGTGACCCGGCCTCGTCGACCAAGTCGATAGCCTTGTCCGGCAAGAACCTATCGGAAAGATAGCGATCGGCCAGATTTGCCGCCGCCGTCAAGGCATCGTCGGTTATCGTCACATGGTGGTGGGCCTCATAACGCTCGCGCAACCCCCCGAGGATGGCGATCGTCTCCTCGACACTCGGCTCGCCCACGATGATCTGCTGGAAGCGTCGCTCCAGGGCCGCGTCCTTCTCGACGTGCTTGCGATACTCGTCGAGCGTGGTGGCCCCGATCGTCTGTAATTCGCCGCGGGCCAATACAGGCTTGAGTATGCTGGCGGCATCGATGGCGCCTTCGGCCGCACCGGCCCCGACCAGGTTATGCATCTCATCGATGAACAAGATGATATCTTTTCGATCAGCGATCTCTTTCATTACTTTCTTTAACCGCTCTTCAAACTCGCCCCGGTATTTCGAGCCGGCCACGAGCGCCCCGAGATCGAGAGTGTATATCTCTTTGCCCCGCAATATCTCAGGGACCACGTTATCGGCTATCCGTTGGGCCAGACCCTCGACGACGGCAGTTTTACCGACCCCTGGTTCGCCGATGAGGACGGGGTTATTCTTGGTTCGACGCGAGAGTATCTGCATGACCCTCTCGATCTCGATATCTCGGCCGACGACCGGATCAAGCTTCTTCTCCCGAGCTAAAATCGTCAAGTTTCGACCAAACTCATCGAGCAAAGAGCCGCTAAACTGCTTACCGCTGTACTCGCGATCACCAGAACGCGCAGCGTGAGACCCGCTAAGTAGCTGGATGACCTGATTGCGGACTTTCTCGAGATCGGCTCCGAGGCTCAGGAGGACCCTGGCGGCCACGCCTTCGCCCTCGCGGATGAGCCCAAGCAAGATGTGCTCGGTCCCGATGTAATTGTGGCCAAGCTGCAGCGCCTCGCGCAGTGATAGCTCCAGCACCTTCTTGGCCCTAGGCGTAAAAGGGATGTGCCCGACTTGGGTCGAGACCCCTTTGCCAATAAGGTCCTCCACCTGCAAACGGACGTCTATCAGATTGATGCCGAGATTCGTCAGTGCTTTATAGGCGACGCCCTCTTCCTCGCGGATAAGGCCTAAGAGCAGATGCTCTGTCCCTATATAGTTCTGGTTGAGCATGCGCGCTTCTTCTTGCGCGTAAACTACGATCCGGCGGGCCTTTTCGGTGAACCGCTCAAACATATAGCCACTTCCTTCGCGGTGTTATAGATTAGGGATATTTTACCACCCTGGCCCCTATTTCAAAATAGGGGTCTCCTAAGGGGGCAAAAGAGAGCCATCGAAAAACGCTATCTGGCTTCGGGGCGCATCTGTGGAAACAAGATAACATCCCGGATGGAAGCGGAGTCAGTCAGGATCATGACGAGCCGGTCGATCCCGATCCCGAGGCCACCCGTGGGCGGCAACCCGATCTCTAAGGCACGGAGAAAATCTTCATCGAGAAATTGGGCCTCATCGTCGCCCGCCGTTCGCAATTCGACTTGCTTCTCAAAACGGCGTCGCTGCTCGAGCGGGTCCGTCAACTCGGAAAAAGCGTTCGCGATCTCACGTCCGCACATCATTAGCTCGAACCTCTCCGCCAGCTCGGGATGGTCAGGGTGCCCCTTGGCCAGCGGCGTCACCTCGACGGGATAGTCGAGAATGAAAGTCGGCTGGATGAGCTTGCCTTCGACATACTTCTCAAATATCTCGGTCATTATCTTACCCTTGCCGTCAGCCTTATTCACCGGGACTTCGGCCTCTTCGGCGATGCCCCGCAATTCATCGATAGACATATCAAAAGAGAGGTCAAAACCTCCGACCGTCTTCAGGGACTCCAGAAAAGTCATCTTGATGAACGGAGCCCCAAAGTCGAGCTCCTCCCCTTGATAAGAGACTTTATCTCCCAAACCGATCCGTTTAGCGACCGCTTTGATCAAGCCCTCGGTCAATTCCATCATATCGCCGTAGTCGGCGTACGCCTGATAGACCTCGAGCATGGTGAATTCCGGGTTGTGCATGATGGACATACCTTCGTTCCGAAAGTTGCGGTTTATCTCATAGATCCGGTCGTAGCCGCCGACCACCAGTCGTGTTAAATAAAAATAGGGCGCCACGCGCAAAAAAAAAACTATAAAAAAGGGGTGGTGTTGAGTCGTAAAAGGCCAGGGCGGCGCCCCCCCCCGTATCGATTGGAGCATCGGCGTCTCGACCTCTTGAAACATGCGCTCGTTCAGGAACTCCCGGATCCCGGAGATCACCGCTATCCGGGAGTCAAAGACCTTTCGTACATCGGGATTGACGATCAGGTCGAGGTAGCGCTGCCTGTAGCGAATCTCCACGTCCTTGAGGCCATGCCATTTTTCCGGCAGAGGCAGCAGTGATTTTGTCAGTAACTTGAATTCTTTGACCTCGACCGACAGTTCACCCCGGCGGGTCCGAAAAACCGGTCCGCCGACGCCGACGATGTCGCCGATGTCGAACGACAGGAACTCCTCATAGTCATCTTCAAGATTGTTGACGGCTAAGTAGAGCTGGAATGACGCCGTGCCATCGTCAATAACGATGAAGCTGGCTTTTCCATGGCGGCGGATGGCTTTGATGCGTCCCGCGGTGGAGACAGGACCCTCGCCGTGTTCGCCGGCCTCAAGCTCACTGTGGCCCTCGACGAGATCGATCAGCCGATGGGTCCGTTTAAATCGCTCTTGGTAAGGGTCATTGCCGCGCTCACGAAGTGCTTCGAGGTGATCGCGTCGTTGCTGTATCAGCTCACTCGGAGAATCCGCGTCAGCGGTCACTTACTGATCTCAATGATCCGATATTCGATCGTGCCGGAAGGCACTTCGACCTGGATAGCCTCTCCGGCCTTGCGGCCGAGGATCGCTTGCCCGACCGGGGACTCGTTCGAGATTCTGTGGTTCTCCGGGTCTGCTTCGACTGATCCGACCATCATATACTCGAACTCCTCGTTTTCTTCGACATCTAAGAGCTTGACCCGCGAGCCTACCGATACGACCTTCGTAGTGATCTTCTTCTCGTCGATCAGGCTGGCCTTGGCCAGGACATCATTGACCTGCGTAATACGGCCCTCGATGAATGCCTGTTCGTTCTTGGCATCATCGTACTCAGAGTTCTCGGAGATATCCCCGAACTCGATGGCGCTTTTAATGCGCGCGGCGACTTCGCGACGGCGAGCGTTAGTGAGATGCTCCAGCTCTTCAAGTAGCTTGTCGTAGCCCTCGGCGGTGAGAATAACTTCTTTGCTCATGATCTGCCGCTCCTCGATGTTTCACTTAAACAGCAAGCACCGCCGTGTTACAGCAGTGCTTTTCTTCCGGCTTAACCGGGAGATTATAGGGGAAACCCGGCTCCGTTGTCAAAAAAAGGCCGCGGTCTCCCCGCCGGCATAGTGCAGAAAGAGACATCAGAGCAGGTATTCGGCGTTTGTTGAGGGACGACCGCCCGTATGTTAGATTGAGGCTGCCCGGACCCGACCTCTCTAGGAGAAAGAGCTTGCAACACGTTGTCAGTGTCAGCCTAGGTTCGTCTCGACGAGACCACTCGGTCGATGTCGAGCTGCTCGGCGAAGATTTCCGGATCGAGCGGGTCGGAGCCGACGGCCGGTTTGAGCGGGCCAAAACACTCCTCCAGGAATATGATGGCCGGGTTGACGCCATCGGGCTGGGCGGGATCGACATATATCTATATTCCGGTACCCGCCGTTACGAAATACTCGATGGAATCAAATTGCGCGACGTGGTTCAAAAAACCCCCGTTGTCGATGGCAGTGGTCTCAAGAACAGCATGGAACCCGCCGCGGTCCGCTGGCTATCCGAACAGCCGGGATTCAACCTCTCCGAGATGAATGTCCTAATGGTCAGCGCGGTCGACCGGTTCGGGATGGCCAAGGCTTTCAGTGAGACAGGCGCGCGCACCGTCTTTGGCGACCTCATCTTCGCGCTTGGCATAGAGGTCCCAGTTTACACTATGGAGAAACTCGCCCAGTTGGCGGACGAGTTGCTCCCTAAGATAGTGAAGACCCCGTTCGACAAGCTCTACCCGATCGGGTCCGAGCAAGACAAAGAGCCGGATCCGCGCTTCTCTCAATTCTATGAGGACGCCGACATCATCGCCGGTGACTTCCATTATATCCGGCGCTATATGCCGCCCGATCTTGCCGGGAAGACGATCCTGACAAATACGGTCACGGCGCACGACGTCGAGGAGCTGAAGAAACGCGGCGTCCGCTACCTGGTGACGACGACCCCGGAATACAACGGCCGGTCATTCGGAACGAACGTCCTGGAGGCGGCATTCCTTGTCTTGTTGGGGAAACCGTGGCCTGAGATCACCAACGATGACTACCTTGAATTACTGGAAAAACTTGAGTACGAGCCGGTCCTACGCCGACTCGACAAAGGCGACTGAAAGGGACGGCTCTGAGAGACGACACATATAAGAAGTACGTGGACGCGGTCAACCCGGGCCTCGCCCGTGTCCTGAAGTTCGCCCGGCTCGACCGGGTAGAAGTCGAGGCGAACGGCTCGATCATCGTCGATGACGAAGGGCGTGAGTTTATCGACTGCGCGGGGGGTTACGGAGTATTTACTCTCGGCCACCGCCATCCGGAAGTGATAGCGGCCGTGCGGGAACAGCTTGAGGCGATGCCGCTCGCCTCCAAGCTCTTCTTGAACAAACCCCTGGCCGATCTGGCCGCGCTGTTGGCCGAGGTGACCCCGGGAGACCTTCAGTACTCCTTCTTTGTCAATTCCGGAGCCGAAGCGGTCGAGAACGCCATCAAGCTCGCGCGAATGAGTACCGGGCGCCAAGAGCTGATCGCCACCGAAGGCGCCTTCCACGGCAAGACCTTGGGAGCTCTCTCCGCCAGCGGCCGGTCTCTCTTCCGACGGCCGTTCGAGCCGCTAGTGCCGGGCTTTATGCACGTTGCCTTCGGGGACATAGATCGTTTGAAGCGGGCCGCGTCCACGAAAACCGCGGCCGTCATCCTCGAGCCCATCCAGGGCGAAGGCGGAGTCCAGGTACCGCCAAGCGGGTATCTGGCGCAAGTCCGCGAGCTTTGCGATTCGGTCGGGGCCCTGCTGATAGCTGACGAAATACAAACAGGCCTGGGCCGGACAGGCACCCTCTTCGGTGTCGATCGAGACGGTGTTGTGCCCGACCTGATGACGCTGGGAAAAGCGCTCGGCGGCGGCGTCATGCCCATCGCCGCTGTCGTCGGCCGTCCCGATACATGGTCTGAGTTTAATAAGAACCCGCTGGTATTGACGTCGACGTTCGGCGGAAACCCGCTGGCCTGCGCGGCAGCCATCGCGGCGGTGACCGTCATCACCCGCGAACGCCTGTGGGAACGGGCCGAGAAAATCGGGGCCGCGCTCAAACGCGGTCTTGAAGACGTGATGGCCCGCTTCCCCCGGATCATCCGCGATGTCCGCGGGGCCGGGCTCCTGATCGGGGTCGAGCTGTCGCATGAAGGACTCGGCGGGGTCATCGTCCCGGAGATGGCAAGGAACGGCGTAGCCGCCGGCTACACGTTGAACTTGCCGAAAGTCATCCGCTTCGAACCCTCGCTGCTCATCGACGAAGTGCTTGTCGATCGCTTGATCGATGTCTTTGCGGCGGGGGCCGAGGAAGCGGAGCGCCTCTTCGACAAGATGTTCCCGGACGACGAATAAAACGGCCTCCAGGCGACACGCCGGCAGTCCAAGGTATTGATTGTCCGACGTCGAACACGGTATCATTCAACACAGAGATATCATGTCCTTAGTTGAAGCGCGCATACTCATTAATGGAACCCCTCAGGACGTCTATAACGTCGCTAAGCAGCAGGAACGATTCCCCGACTTCATGTCCGACGTGGAAGAGGTCAAGATCATCGAGCGCACCGACAAGCGGGCCATCAGCGAATGGACGACCAATGTCGAGGGCATCCCGATCTGCTGGAAAGAGGAGGATACCTTCGATGACGATACCAACTCCATCACCTACCGCCTTCTCGAGGGCGACCTCGACAAGTTCGAGGGAGGCTGGACTTTCGAAGCCAAGGACGGCGGTACCGAGGTCGTCTTGACTGTGGATTTCGATTTTGGCATGCCCATCCTTGCTGACCTTCTCGGACCTGTCTTAGAAGTCAAAGTCCGGGAGAACTCGGAGATGATGCTAAACGGCATCAAGAATGAGATAGAAGGCCGCTCATGAGAAAGTACGCCTTCATCATGCACCCGCTCTCCATCGATGAAGTCTGCACGTTCGAGCCAAAAGCGGCCGACAAGCCGGAACGTTTGGTCGAGAAGATGCTGGAGTGGATGCCGCCTTTCGTGATCGCCAACCGTCTAGGGCTCGTCTCCCCTCACGATGAAGTCGAAGGTATGCTTATCTGCCTGCCCTTATTGCCCCAGCAGATCCTCGGCCTGCCGGCCGATCAAGTCCTAGAGAAATTGACTCTCGCGGGTAAGCTGGCAGAAGAGAGCGGCGCCATGATCGTAGGCTTGGGGGCGTTCACGTCGGTCGTCGGCAACCGCGGCAAGAAAGTGGCCGCCCGCTTAAACATCCCGGTCACGACAGGCAGCAGCTTTACTGCCTTCTCGGCCATCGAAGCACTAAAGATGGCGGGCGAGAAGATGAAAATAGATACTGAAGACGCGACCGCGCTGATCGTCGGGGCCACCGGTTCGATCGGCGGTGCCTGCGCCGAGCTGCTGGCGCCGCAGGTCAAGAAAATCATCCTGGCCGGCCGCCAGGTCTCCGCTCCGCTGGAGCGATTGGCCGAGAAGATCGGCCCGAACGCTGTCGTCACCGATGACACTGCCGGCGCTTTGAGCGAGGCCCAACTCATCCTTTCCGCGACCAACGCGGTCGGCCCTGTGATCGAGGTCGACAAGCTCTTGCCGGGTTCTGTCGTCTGTGATGTAGCTCGCCCGCGTGACGTCGCCAACCGGGTCAGCAGCCGTAAAGATGTCTTGGTCATCGAGGGCGGCGTCATCCGCTTGCCGGGGCGCCCGGAAATAACGACAGATTATCGAGTAGATCTCGGCATGCCGGATTTTCTGACCTTTGCGTGCGAGGCCGAAACGATCCTGCTGACGCTGGAAAACAAGCCCGAGAGTTTCAGTCTGGGTCGCAACATGCCGGTGGAGAAAGTCCGCGAGATAGCCGCGATCGGCGACAAGCACGCATTCGAGCTGGCGGGGTTGCGCAACTTCGGTAAAGATATCTCCCGGGCCGATATCCGGCGCGTGCGCCGGACTGCCCGCTTTAAGCGAATAAGCAAGAAACTCAAGAGCTCTTCCAAGAATGGCTGGCGGCGGGCGAAAGCCAGAGCCGGCACCCGACGCAGCGCCTAAGCTTTCGAAATTACTTGACGGGGGTCTCGACGTCACTGCGCTCAGGCGCGGGCACATCGATCTCGGGCTGGCGGACGCCGATGGCTTCGATCCCGAATTGGGCGCAAAAAGCCCTGAGGTCGTTGATGGCAAAGAGGAATGCCGTGAGCATTATCAAGCCCCAAACCAGCATCGCGTACTCATTGACAGCGAAACTA
>DAOUYN010000209.1 GCA_030666075.1 Actinomycetes bacterium
GGCGGCGGCCTCACCATCGAGACCGGGGACATAGCCGGGGATGCCGGTCAGTTCCGCATAATGACTTCCACCCAATTCCGACTTGGTCGAACCGAGGAGATAGACTAGATCGCCGGCGGCCTTGGCATCCATCGTCACCGCCAAGTCGGTATCGCTCATAACGCCCATAGCCGACACCAAGAGGGTAGGGGGAATCGCCACCACCCTGTCGCCTAGATCGTACTCATTATGGAAGCTATCTTTTCCAGAGATATACGGGGTCCCTAACGCCACCGCGGCATCGTAACAACCACGCGCTGCCCGCACTAATTGACCGAGTTTAAGATCGCCGTCCGGGTTGGCCTCCGATTTAATGGGATTGCCCCAGCAAAAGTTGTCGAGCACGGCGATACGCGCGGGGTCGGCGCCTACAGCCACCACGTTTCGGACCGCCTCATCGACGGCGGAGACCGCCATTCCATACGGATCGACGAGACCATATTTGGGATTTATCCCGCACCCCACCACCACGCCTTGCGGCGCATCGGCGCGAGGCTTGAGCACGGCAGCGTCGGATGGACCGTCGTTTCGCAAACCGACAAGCGGCTTGACGACGCTACTTCCCTGGACTTCATGGTCGTACTGACGAATCACAGTTTCTTTGCTGCAAACGTTGAGACTGCCTAATATCTTTTCGAGCGCGGCGGTCGGTTCAATCGTAAGTGGCCCGCGGCCGGATTGGGCTCCAGTGCCGGCTGCCGGCGCCGGACCATCCCAGCGCGCCTCCAGCTCCAATCGCGGCAGGCCGTCGTGGAGCCACTCAACTTCGAGCGAAGCGACAAGTTCGCCTTCATAGCGGATCGTCAGATAACCATCGTTCGTGAACCGGCCGATCGCGGTCCCCTCGACATCCCGGGACTCCAGTAGAGCGGCCAACTCGTCCATATTCTCCGGCGGCACGGCCAAAGTCATGCGCTCTTGAGATTCGCTGACCCAGATCTCCCACGGATCAAGCCCGTGATATTTTAGCGGCGCCTGCTCGAGATCGACTTCGGCTCCGCCGCAAAGTTCGGCCATCTCGCCGACCGACGAAGAGAGGCCGCCGGCCCCATTGTCTGTCAGGGTGCGATACAGGTTCCGATCTCGGGCCTCCAGGAGAGCGTCCATCATCTTTTTTTGCACGATCGGGGCGCCGATCTGCACGACCGCCGGCGGGGTCTCCTCCTCGAGCTTGATCGACGAAAAAGTGGCTCCATGGATACCGTCTTTGCCGATCCGACCCCCGATCATTACTATCAGGTCGCCCGGTTCGATGGGCTTGAGGCTGGTATCGACGCCGTCGATCATCTTCGGCATAATGCCGCCGGTGCCGCAGAAGACTAGGGGATTATAGGTATAACTTTCGTCGAACAAGATCGCCCCGTTGACCGTGGGCACACCAACCTTGTTCCCGCCGTCCTCAACCCCTTTGCGCACCCCGTCGAAGATCCGGCGCGGATGCAGAATTCCCTCGGGCAGCTGCGATTCATCTTTGTCGGGAGGCCCTAAGCAGAAGACGTCGGTGTTGAAGATCAGTTCCGCGCCCAATCCGGTCCCCATCGGGTCGCGGTTGACTCCCAAAATTCCGGTGAGCGCCCCGCCGTAAGGATCTAGCGCTGACGGGTGATTGTGTGTCTCAACTTTGAAGACGATATTATCGCGCTCATTAAACGAGACGATACCGGCGTTGTCACTGAAGACGGAGATCAGCCAATCCTTCGTCTCCGTCACTTTCTCGGTTGCCGCCTTGATGTAGGTGTTGAAAAGCGAGTCGATAACTTGCGGATCGGACCCCGGCTCCCGGTAGGTTATTCGGCTCGTGAATATTTTGTGCTTGCAATGTTCCGACCAGGTCTGAGCCAGAGTTTCCAGCTCGACATCGGTTGGATTAGGCGGCAAACCAGCCCGCTCACGTCGCTTGCGTACATCCGCGTGGCGAAATTTATCGCGAATGGCGCGCATCTCGGCAGCCGTCAACGCCAGCAACTTGTCGCGACTGACCTGTTCGAGTTCTTCATCGGAATCCGGAAGCTTGATCTCGTTTACTTGCGGCTGATGTTCGGAACCGAGCTTAGATTCACTGTAAGCCAGGTGTCGGTAGTCCGCTCCCGCCAAGACCCGATAGACATGGACGAGCGGATTGACCAAGAAACCGCGGCACGCGCGGTCAATATCATCTCGAGAGAAATCACCCGTCACGGCATAAAGCCGGGCGCTGTGCGCAAAATCGGGTCGGCGTTCGAGCGATAGAATAGTGGCTATAGCCTCAGCGGTTGTGCGCCCGACATCGTCCGTTAGACCGGGCAAACCGCCGACCTCGACGACCCAATCGGCCTGTCCGGCCAAACGGGCCTCCAGCGCATATTCTTGCAAGACGGGATCGGTCAGGAGATCGCCGGCAACGAGTGCCGCCTGGTCTTCGGTGAGATCGAGATCGATGTAGAAAACATCGATGACCTGTGCGTCTCTCAATGGTGTGGCTAGATGGCCGGCGAGTTTATCTTTGAACGCGGCCGAGCGGGCATCCAGCTCCCGCTGTTTAAAACCGACTTCAACGCGTAACCCCATCAACCCGCCGCCCTTATCCGCGCGGGTGAAATCAACTTGCGCTTTCCGGCTCC
>DAOUYN010000172.1 GCA_030666075.1 Actinomycetes bacterium
TAATTATCCTCTCGTCATCCGGGATGAACCCGGAGAGCACATTAAGAGTGGTCGTCTTGCCCGAACCGGTACCGCCGGAGACGATGACATTGAGACGACCGCGAACACATGATTCTAGGAATGAGGCCGCCTGCGGAGTTAATGAACCGAACTCGATCAGGTCGTCGATCTTGAACGGGTCGGCTGCGAATTTCCGAATAGTCAGCTTGGCGCCGGTCACGGCTATCGGCGGGATGACCGCGTTGACCCGGCTGCCGTCGGGAAGGCGCGAGTCGACCATGGGGGCGCTCTCATCTATCCGCCTCCCGACCTGTCCGACGATCTTGTCGATCGTGCGGCGAAGATGGTCTTCGTCAATAAAGCGGTCCTCGGTCTCAGAGAGGCGGCCGTCCTTTTCCACGTATATGCTGTCATGGCTATTGACCATCACTTCCGTCACCTCTTCGTCCAACAGCAGCCGCTCGAGGGGACCGTATCCGAGCACGTCATCGGAGATCTCCTCGATCATCGCCGCTTTTTCGTCCGCTGAGAGCGGCGTATCTTCGCTCGCGACCAGATCGGCCAGCTTCCGCTTGACCTCGCCGAGCACTTCTTCCCGAGAAACGGTATCGCTGTACAGTTGCGGCCCCAGCTCCTCTATGAGCAGATGATGGATCTTGCGGTTGATGTCATTGAGCACCTGACGACGCGATTCCTCGTTCGGAGTGTCGACCGGCACCGCCTGCATCTGAGTCAATCTTTCATGCAGAGACACTCTGGGCCACCTTTCTTTCAAGACCGCTGCTCAACTCGGAGGCGATCGTTTTGCTTAACTTCATCAGTACCTTAGCCGCCGGCGCTTTTGGGGTTTCCCTCACGACAGGCGCACCCTTGTTGACCGCCAGGGTCACCGCGGGATCGTTCGGAATCTGTATCGATATCTTCTCTTTGAAGACCTCTTCCACCTCGGCCGGCGTCAACCCGAGGTTCTTCTCGACGCGGTTGAGCACCAGGCGGATCTTGTCGCGGTCGTAATCGAGAAGCTTGAGGGTCTGGAGGCAAAGCTTGATGTTCTTAAGTGACGGCAGATCCAGCGCCGAGACCAGATAGAGGCGGTCGGTCTCATCGAGGGCCGCCAAGACGTTGTCATTGAACGAAGGTGGAGTGTCGATGATGATGTAGTCGTAAGCTTGCCGGAGCCAACTGAAGACCGGTTTGATTATCTCCGGCGTCACCAGATCGGCCAATTCCGGCTGAAGCGGCGCTACGAACGCGTCGAGCCGGTCGCTGTACTTAGTCATCAGGCCTTTGATCTGCCCTATGTCAACGGATTTCAGTCCGATCAGGTCATAGATAGTGTGCTTGGGCATCAGCTTCAACATGACGCCTATGTCGCCGAACTGCATATCGAGATCGACAAGAGCGACGGTAGCCTTGCTGTGCTCGCTTAAAGCCACAGCCAGATTGGTGGCCACGACTGTCTTCCCGACGCCCCCCTTAGTGCTGAACACCGTGATGACCTGACCCTCTTTAGGACCCTTCTCCCCTTTTCGCCCGCCGCCGGCGCCGATATTCTTTAAGCAGACCAGAAGTTCCGCTCCATCCATGGGGATGCCGTAGACGCCTGAAAAACCGGCCTCGGCCGCCCGCCTGCGCAGGTCAGTGCTGTATTCCGCCGTGACCATGATCCCGGCCAGCGCTGGAAAGCGTTTCCGTAATTCGCCGAACCTTTCCAGGACCCGGCTTTTCGGCCACCCTGGACCGAACATCACGACATCCGAATTGCCGGCGGCTACGGACCGCTCGACCCCCTCCCAGGCACTCTCGGCGGTGGTCGCTTCGACCACTTTGACCAAGTCCAGTTCAGCGCCGATCTCCTTTGCGAAGATGGGGTCAGGGTCTGTTATCAATAACTTAACTCGCATTTGTGATGCCCCCTCGTTAGAAAATACCTTCGATTGTCTGACCGTTAGTGGCCGGCAGAGTTTCGTCGGTACTCCCGGCCAGACCCATCCAGACTTTGCCTTTTTCTTCGGCAAAGACGAGTTTTTCCGCCTCGGACGGGGTAACGGCGACCGTAATAGTTTTCTTGGTGCCGCCACGGGCAGCCGCTGCCCCGCTAGACTCATCGCTGCTCGCCGCCAATACCTCGATATTCTTTAGCAACACCCGGCTGATATCAGACCCTCCGGGCCCAGGCTCGAAAGTGGCGATGACGACTATCTTGTCGCCGGCCTGGATATCTCCACCGACGCCGATGACTTCATCGACCGGCACGGCCAGAGCGATCTTGCCGACCGGGAGGCGCTGCGACAGCTCCGAATTTTCTTCCGAGCGGAACTTGGCCGCTGTCAGCTGCTCGCCCACCCCTAGCGGTACCGCCAAGACGCGTCCCTCGTAGTCCTTGAGCACACCGACCGCGTCTTGGGCGGCGTATTGTTGGGGGATCTCGACCGCTTCGACGAGGTCTTTAGAGACCAGGTCGTCGGCCGGCGTGCCCGCGGGGACTGCTGTCTTCGCAACGAAGATCGGGTATTTCGCTCCGGACTCCACGATCTCGGCCCGAAGAGAATTGATATATGAGGCGACACCCAGTGTGGCGATTAGCCCGAGTGCGACCGCGAATATGACTGTTCTCATTCTTGTTGACATCTTTCTCTCCTTACTCCGACAGCCAGATGGCCATGACTCCATGATCGACCGGGTTCCCGCCGCCCGCTCCGGGCGTCACCGTTCCATTGGTAAAGTAGCCCGTGACTTGCTTGGGGTTGCCGTTGAACTTAAAACCCGTGATAACAAACTCGGCGAAGCCGACAACATGATACTCGCCGCCGTGACCGCCGCCTTGCGTATAGTTGTAGAGCGGTAAGACGACGGAGGGATCAGTAGCCACGCGCGTCGCCATCGCCGAATCAAGCGAGGCGCGGACACCGGTCCCGTTTGCCACAAATCCGATCGAGACCGGATCGGGATACCCATTAATGATCCAGTCAGCATAGTCGGGCGTACCGTTGGAGCCGGTATCAAAATCTGCCAGCCAGAAAAACCCCAGTTGTGGTCCACCCGTATTGGCGCTCTCGACGGGACCCTGGCCCGTATCCGCGAAGACCTCGTTAGCCGGGTTAACCGCCCCCGAGAAAGCGACTGTGAACTCGGCTGTGCGATTGTCGCCGGGGGCCACATTG
>DAOUYN010000151.1 GCA_030666075.1 Actinomycetes bacterium
CGAATCGATAACCGCTGGGCAGATCAGTTCGCTGATCGCGACTGTACCGGGCTCTTCGGATTATTTAAGGGGCGGCGTTGTCGCGTACGCCAACGAGATCAAGACGACTTTGCTTGGCGTCGAAGAGGGTGTCTTAGAAGAAGTCGGGGCCGTGAGCGCGGAGGTCGCGGCGGCAATGGCCGAAGGCGCCCGCCAGGCGTTCGGCGCCGATATCGGTCTGTCCGTCACCGGCATAGCGGGCCCGGGCGGCGCTACCTCCAAGAAGCCGGTCGGCCTGGTTTACACGGGATTGGCAACACCGCTCGGCACCGAGACATTTCAAAAGATCCATCGGGGCGGCCGGGCCGGGGTGCAACTTAAAACCGCGGTTGCGGCCCTGGACCGCCTCCGAAGATATCTTCTCGATGAAGGCAGGAGACATGACGGCTAAGAAACGCCTTTTTATCGGGATGGGGCTGGGGGCCGCGGTGAGTGAACCCATACAGCACGCAATCAACATACTGAACAGCACGGGACTAAAATGCCGGTGGGTGACACTGGAAAACCTCCATCTAACATTAAGCTTTCTGGGGTCGTGTCCAGAGTCCGCGGTGACCGTCATCGAATCTGCCATGGAGAGCGCGGCCAACGGGGTAGGTCCGCTGACGACCCGAACAGAAGCGTTCGGTGCTTTTCCGCACAGGCGGAGCGCTCGGGTATTGTGGCTCGGGCTGAAAGAGTCGTCTCAACTGAACGCACTGTATACGGCAGTCCACCATAAGCTAAGAGAGAGCGGCTTTGAGCGAGAAGATCGGCAATTCCGGGCCCACATAACCTTTGGCCGCTTGAAGCGGCCGGCGCCGGTCGACCTCTCCGGCCTGGAGGTCGTGCGTTTGGGAGCGGGGCTCACCTTTGACAAGATCACTCTCTTCGAGAGCCACCTGACACCGTCCGGGCCGAAATACGAAGAGCTGCACGAGGTGGTTCTAGGCCACAAAGATTCTTGACAAGCGAACAACTGTTCGCTATGTTTGAGTAGTTAAAATGCAAATATCCGGAAACATCGTCATTTCGTCGAGCTAATTGGAGGGGTAGTGGAGAGAGACAAAGTTCTTGACATGACTAAGGAGCAGATAGAGCGTAAGTATGGTAAGGGTGCCCTGATGCGCCTGGGTGATAAGCCTAGCCATGTCAGTCATCCCGCGGTTCCGACCGGGGCTATTTCGTTGGATATCGCTCTTGGCATCGGCGGCATCCCCCGGGGGCGGGTAGTCGAGATCTTCGGTCCTGAAGCATCCGGGAAGACGACATTGGCACTTCAGATCACGGCCGAGGCGCAAAAAGACGGCGGTATCGCCGCGTTCATCGATGCGGAGCATGCTCTAGACCCAATTTACTCTAAGAAGATCGGTGTAGACACAGATAACCTGCTCATTTCCCAGCCCGACACCGACGAACAGGCCTTGGAAATCGCCGATATGCTCGTTCGAAGTGGAGCCATAGATATAATAGTGGTCGATTCAGTCGCGGCGTTAGTGCCGCGGGCGGAACTTGAAGGGGAGATGGGGGATACGCATGTCGGGCTGCAGGCGCGGCTTATGTCGCAAGCTTTGCGGAAGCTGACCGCGTCCATCAACAAGTCGCAGACTATCGTTATCTTCATCAATCAGCTGCGCGAAAAGATCGGGGTCATGTTCGGCAGTCCGGAGACCACTCCCGGCGGGCGGGCGCTCAAGTTCTACTCGTCGATAAGAATTGACATCCGTCGGATCGACTCCATCAAACACGGCGGGGAGATAGTCGGTAACCGCGTCCGGACAAAAGTCGTGAAGAACAAGATGGCCCCGCCCTTCAGGCAGGCCGAATTCGATATCGTCTACGGTGAGGGTATTTCTCGGGAGGGCTGCATGTTGGATCTTGGTGTCGAGAAAGGTGTGGTCGGTAAGAGCGGTGCCTGGTATACCTACGGGGAAGAACGCCTTGGCCAAGGCCGCGAGAGCGCCAAGGAATATCTGCGCGAAAAGCCTGAGCTAATGGCGGATATAGAAGGAAAGATTAAGAGCCAGCTCGGTTTAGGAGGTAGCAATAATGGCAGCGAGAAAACCGAGGAACCAACCAAAGCACAGTCAAAAACAACTTGATCTAGCGGCATCAGGGAGTACGATAACCGCCCTCACCGCTATTGCGCCCAAAGGCGAGGGCGTTCACGTTTATTTGGACGGAGTACCCTGGCGAATCATACCAAAACGGGTCGCACGCGAGCTGAACTTACGAGTCGACAAGGCTTGTGTGCAGGAGTCGCTTAGCGAAAGTGTTGGCGAAGTCGAGCGGCGCCAAGCGATGGAGATGGCTTGGCGAATGCTCAGTTATCGGCCACGAGGCCGCCAAGAGGTCTATGACCGCCTGACACGAAAGCGGTTCTCCGAGCAGACGGCGACCTGGATCATCGAAAAACTTGAAAGTTCCGGTCACTTGAACGATCAAGCTTTTGTTCGAATGTGGATCAGAGACCGCATGGAGCTCAAGGGCTACGGCCGCCATCGGATTCGCGCTGAGCTGTTATCAAAAGGGCTAGATACAGAGATCATTAATGTTGAGTTGGATTCAATCTATCCGGCCGACAAGGAAACACTGACAGCCAGCGAACTTCTCGAGTCACGGTTTCACCGCTACGCGGGTCTTGATGAGGCAGTCGCGAGACGGCGTTTGCGTCAGTTTTTGTTGCGTCGCGGTTATAGTGCGGCTACCGCACACAGTGTCATCCGCGAACTGATGGCAAGACTTAGCGCGTGAACAAGACGACCCTTAGCTTCCTTGACGCTAGTATTTATTAGCGATACCATATTTTTGGCAGAAAAGCTTCACGGATGTGAGTTGTTCATAGATATATCGCGATACATGATGGCTGCGACCACTACAGTACAGAACGAAGATTTACGCAGATTCATATAGTGATTTTCTAGTAGATTCGTTAGTTTAATACTGACGAGTGAAGCCTATTTGCCGAGCATATGCTCGGTTTTTTTATTTGCGACAGGAGGAGACGACCATTATTAACATAATCATCACCGGTGTACTCGCTCTCATCATCGGCGCCGCTGCCGGCTTCTTGACCCGTAAAATGCTTGGAGAGGCCAAGATCAAATCAGCTGAAGCGGAGGCCGGCAGGATCGTGGCCGCGGCCGGTTCGGAAGTAGAAAGCAGCAAGAAGTCAGCGCTGCTGGAAGCCAAGGACCAGATCCTCACGATGCGAAACGAGGCTGAGCGGGCAATGACCGCCCGCCGCGCGGAAGTCGAGAAACTCGAAGCTCGACTAACTTCGAAAGAAGACTCCCTGGATGAGCGAGGCAAGAACCTTGAGGATAGAGAACAGGAAGTCAGAACTAAGAACGGGATCATCGACGAAGAAAAAGTAAAGCTCGACACGCTGCTCACAGAACAGAAAAAAGTACTCGAGACTATTGCGGGTCTAAATGTTCAAGACGCCAAGGAATTGCTGCTCAAGAAG
>DAOUYN010000110.1 GCA_030666075.1 Actinomycetes bacterium
ATTCTGGCGGTTCCGGGGCTTTTTACTGCCGGGCAAATCAACGGGACTTCCGGATAGGAAGAAGCGGCCGCCCAGGGGCTGGTGGCGGGGATAAACGCGGCCCGCTACTCTACTGGGGCCTCCGCTTTCGTGCTTGGGCGCTCTCAGGCGTATATTGGGGTCCTCGTTGATGATCTGGTCAGAAAAGAGATAGATGAGCCGTATAGGATGTTCACGTCGCGAGCTGAGCACCGCCTGGTCCTGCGCTCGGACAATGCCGATCTCCGCTTGGCGTCGATCGGGCACGAGCTGGGCCTAGTGGACGAGAAGGGACTGGCGGGCGTTGAGAAGAAGAGGCAAGAGATCTTGACTTGCCTGGCTCGACTCGAGTCGGCACGAATCGACGGCAAACAAGCAAAAGGTCTGCTAAAGAGGCCGGAGATATCGATCGAGGAGCTTGTGGGGGCCGCCGACCTTGGCTCGATATCGGCGGCAGCGAGGCGCGAGGCCGAGACCGAGGTCAAATATGAAGGATATATCCGGCGTCAACTAAGGCAGATAGAGGCCCAGCGAAGCCTGGAAGAGACGCTCTTGCCGCCGCTCGACTATGAGCAGCTGCGGTCGCTTTCGAAAGAGGCCCGCATCAAACTTGACCGCGTTAAGCCGCGCTCACTCGGCCAGGCTGCTCGTATCGCCGGCGTCACGCCTGCTGATATCTCGGTATTGATGGTTCATTTGGCGCAGCGCCAGGATTCAGGAACATGATTTTGCCGGACTGGCAGTCGGACGTCGAGGATCTGGCGCGCGCCGGGGTGCCGCTTACGTTTGAGCAGGTGGAGGCGCTGGCAGTCTATGAAAGCGCGGTGATCGCCGCGAATGAAAAGTTTAATCTGGTAGCCAGGGGGCCGGGCGCAACTGTACGAGACCATATCATCGACTCTTTGTCGCTGATCGCGACCGGGAAGTTCGTCCCGGGTCGCCGTTGTTGTGATATCGGCAGCGGCGCGGGTTTCCCTGGCTTGCCGATAAAGATCGTCATTCCCGAGCTGGAGCTTTTGTTGATCGAGGCAAACATCAAAAAAGCGTCCTTTTTGGAAAAAGTCATCGCAGAACAGGCCCTGAGCGGGGTTGAAGTATTTCAGGGACGGGCCGAAGAGGCCGGACGGGAGGCGCGTTGGCGTGAATCTATGGATGTGGTGTTCTCCCGGGCTGTCGCCACCTTGTCTATTTTGCTAGAATATGGCTTGCCCCTGACGAGAGTCGGGGGCTGCTTTCTCGCCATGAAGGGGCCGAAAGCAGCGCTGGAGCTTGGCCCCGGAAAAGAAGCGGCTCAAGAGCTTGGCGGGCGGCTTGAGGACGCGATTGAGCTGCCCGGACTCTGGTCTGACCGGGGTCGGGCTGTTGTTGTTGCAGTCAAAGTGGCTCCCGGCGACGAGCGATATCCGCGTCGGGCGGGCATCCCAAAAAAACGTCCCCTCGGAGGTAGATCCTGACAAACGAAGAAAAAAAAGAGACCTTATCGTTGGCCATCGTCAATCAAAAAGGCGGGGTGGGAAAGAGCACGACCGCTATCAATCTGAGCGCGTGTTTGGCGGCCCTTGGGAAGAAGGTCCTGCTTATCGACCTCGATCCGCAGGCCAACACCACTAGCGGCCTGGGAATGAGGCGGCAAGACCGGGAGCGGTGTACGTACAATATCCTGATAGATGATGAGGCCGTCGACAACGTCATCGAGCCGACGAGTGTCGAAAATCTATCGATCGTTCCGGCGACGATCCAGCTGGCCGGGGCGGAGATCGAGATGGTTCCGAAAATATCCAGAGAGACCCTCTTGCGCAACGCCTTGGCCTCTGTCGCCGGGCGTTACGACTATATCATCATCGATTGTCCGCCCTCTCTGGGGCTATTGACGATCAATGCCCTGACGGCTGTCGACAAGATAATCATCCCGATCCAGTGTGAGTACTACGCCCTGGAGGGACTTTCTCAACTAGTCGAGAGTGTTCGTTTGGTCAAAAAGCACTTGAATACGTCGCTGGAAGTGGCCGGGGTCGTGATGACTATGTTCGACGTGAGGACAAAGCTATCTCAGCAGGTCACGGATGAAGTGGCCCGCTATTTTACCAGACAGGTCTATAAGACGATCATCCCCCGGTCTGTGCGGCTCAGCGAGGCCCCGAGTTTCGGGCTGCCCATCATTGAATATGACGATAAAAGCAAGGGTGCGCTTGCGTACCGGAGTTTAGCAAAGGAAGTGATGCTTCGTGGCTAAAAGAGGACTAGGGCGCGGCCTGGGTTCATTGATCCCCAGCCTCAATACCGATCAACAGGAGCTCGAAGAGATCCAGGTGGCGGACGTCAAGCCCAGCGAGAGTCAACCGAGAGAGCAATTCGGCGATCAAGCTCTGGCCGAGCTGGCGGACTCGATCAAGCGGCATGGGGTCCTCCAGCCGATCGTCGTCCGCCCGGCCGTAGGCGGCGGCTATGAGCTAATAGCCGGAGAACGCCGGTGGCGCGCGGCCCGGGAGACGGGGCTTAAGACCATTCCCGCCGTTATAAAGGGAAGCACCGACAGTGAAGCTCTTCAGCTGGCGCTGGTCGAGAATATCCAGCGCGAAGACCTGAATGCGCTGGAAGAAGCCCGGGCCTTCAAGAGACTTATGGACGATTTCGAGGTGACGCAAGCGGATCTAGGCGCGATGGTCGGCAAGAACCGTACGACAGTAGCGAATACCTTGCGGTTGCTGAATCTCGCCGAAGAGGTCCAAGAGATGGTTCTAAATGACAACCTTTCTGCCGGCCACGCCCGGGCTTTGTTGTCCTTGCCCGACCCTGAAGACCAGCTTAAACTTGCTCAAAGGGTGCTGGCCGAGGGCTTGTCGGTGCGACGCACGGAGGAGCTGGTCCGGCTTGGGGCTCTCTCCAATAGCGCCGCCGGGAGCCGCAAGCTCCCCGTGCCTCCGGAAGTGAAGGGCTTGGCCAGAAGGCTGGCAAGGTCCCTTGGGGTCAGGGTCAGGACCAAGTTGACCCGCGATAAGCTGAGGCTCGAATTAGAATTGCGCGATGCCGGCGATTTGGAGCGCCTCGAAGAAGCCCTGGCTGCGCTCGCGCGTGACTCAGGCCGGACTCCGACTCCCTGATGTCCGCAGGTCAGAGCTCGTGATCTACCTCGATAACGCCGCCAGCTCCTATCCTAAGCCGCCGCAAGTGATCGAAGCGGTCGCCGGCTGCTTGAAAGACGTCGCGGCCAGCCCGGGTCGAGGCCAGCACAAGATGGCCCTGGCCGCCGGGAGGATCATCCGGGATACCCGATCGAGCGTTGCCCGCTTGCTTGGTGTGCCGGACCCCGCCGACCTAGTCTTCACCGCCAACGCCACCGAAGCCTTGAATCTGGCGATCAGGGGCTGGGTCCGCCCCGGTGACCGTGTTGTTACCACCTGGGTCGAGCATAACTCTGTCTACCGACCATTAGCGGCCCTGGCCGCGGAGGCGGGGGTCGTTGTCGAGTTGGCCCGGTGCGATCGGACCGGTCGAGTCGATGTGGCGGATTGGCGCCGCCGGGTCACTGCCGGCACACGCTTGGCGGTTTTTTCTCATGCATCTAACGTGTTGGGGACGATCCAGCCGCTTGAAGAGCTGATCGAGATCGCTAAGGAGGCAGGCGTGCCCGTACTGGTCGATGCCGCTCAGTCCGCCGGGGCCATCGATCTTGACATTGAGGCATCCGGGATAGACATGCTGGCTTTTGCGGGCCACAAGTCTTTACTTGGGCCGCAGGGGACGGGGGGACTATACATCAGCCCCGATCTGGATGTCGCGGAGCTTACGAGGGGCGGGACCGGCACGAGCTCACAGGGGCCTCAGCCCCTGATTCGTCCGGACAGGTACGAGAGCGGCACTTATAACACACCAGGCCTGGCCGGACTTGGTGCGGGCGTCGCCTGGTTGGGGGAAACGACAGTGCCGGAGATTTTTCGCCGCGAACAAGAGCGGATCCAACGCCTTATCGCCGGACTGGCGGGAATAGAGAGGCTGCAAATACATGGGCCGGCCCCAAACGAACCGCGGGCCTCGCTGGTCTCGATCAGTCCGGGCTGGGCCTCGGCGGCCAAGACCGCCGCCGCTCTAGACCGTCATTATGATATTTATGTGCGTTCCGGGGGGTTGTGCGCCCCGAAGGCCCACGAGCTTCTCGGCACAGAAAGCGCGGGGGTCCTCCGGTTGAGCCCGGGGGTCTTCTCTACCGACGAGCAGACGGACCAAGCCGTTGCCGCCCTGCGTGAACTCGAACGACGAGCCTAGCTGCGGCCGTCAATATGGTATTATTGCTTGGTAAGCGTTTTGGA
>DAOUYN010000047.1 GCA_030666075.1 Actinomycetes bacterium
CTCGGGTTTCTCTTCGTCTTCACGGTGCTATTCATCGTCTTCCTGGGCCAGATGCGCCCGGCTTGGTTGCGCAGTCGGGCCGCAAAACCGCTTATCGCTATAGTTTTCTTTACTTTGCTGATGGTAGCCGGCTCAGCTCGCTTTGGGGCCAACTTCGGGGCCCTGGTGATGCTCGGAGTATCTCTTCCATATGTCTTTGCGCTGATAGTCGGTGACAGCCCGCAACGACGGGGGCGCCTATCCATAATGGCCGGCGCTTTTGCCGCCGCCATAGTCGTCTTGACCGTCATTTATGATGTGCTCCAGTTACCGGGGGCGCAATCGCACGTTGCCCGCTCTCTTTCATGGGTCAGCAATGACCCCGCTTTTGCCTTGAATCTCATCACGACGAAGCTAAGCAAGAATTTGGAAGAGGCGTTTTTTGTGCTGATATCCAGAGGTGGCCTACTCTTCTTATCGGTCCTTGGGTCTCTCGTTTTCGCGATACGCAAGGAGCTCTCCACGTCCCTGGGCGACTTCCCGATATTCAAACGTGTCTTGCCGGGGATAATCGCCGGCGCTGTTATCGCCTTTCTCATCAACGATACGGGCATCGAACCCCTGCTTATCATCCTCTTCTACGCTTTAGCAGCCCTTCTCTACCTCTATCTATCCGTGGAGCGCGTGGCGGATCCTGCGGACGCCTCGGTGAAACACGTCGATAACGAACGCATGTTTGCATAATCGTTTTCGCTATGGTATACATTCTTCAGTAACCATGTGGCGATAAGGAGTGGCTATGGCGGAAGGCCTAACCGGCAGACAGCAGCAGATACTCGATTTTATCGTCTCCGAGGTCGACATGAAGGGTTATCCACCGAGCGTTCGAGAGATCGGTGCGGCCATCGGCCTTTCTTCCAGCTCGACCGTGCATTCGCATTTGTCAGCTCTAGAGCGCAAAGGTCATATCAAGCGCGACCCTAGCAAACCCCGGGCCCTGTTATTGGCGGAGCGCCAGCGCCCTTCCTCAAACGACCAGTCGGTCAACGTGCCTCTGTTGGGGCAAGTGGCTGCCGGACAGCCCATCTTGGCCGAGGAGAACATTGAAGACAGACTCTCCTGGCCGGCCGGCATCGGCTCCGAGCCCACGTTCGCGCTGAGAGTCAAAGGTGACAGCATGATAGACGATGGCATCTTCGACGGTGATATCGTCATGGTGCGTCGTCAACAAACCGCCGACAGCGGTGAGACGGTAGTGGCAATGATCGACGGCGAAGCGACTGTGAAACGTCTGCGGCGCGAAAACGGCCATATCCAGCTCGATCCGGCCAACGCGGCGTATGCTCCCATTGTTGCCGATGATATAGCCGTCCTAGGCAAAGTCGTCGGCCTTCTCCGCCAACTCTAGAGCGTCTGAAAAGCACCGTTCGCGGCGTTATCCTAGTCCTTCGCGCGGTCGCGTACTTGATGTACGCTCAGTTACTCAGGAACTGCGTCTGCCAAGTCTTAGATAGCCTCAGCTATCCGGTCCACGGCTTCCTTGAGACGGTCGTCCGGGGTCGTCAATGATATTCTGATATATCCTTCACCAGAAGGTCCGTATGCCGAGCCGGGCGAAACCACGACGCCGGCCTTATCCAGAATTAGCTTGGCGAAACTGGCAGAAGTATGACCCTGTGGGACCTCTATCCAGATATATACGGCCGCCTGCGGCGAACGGGCCTTTAGCCCCAATTTTCCCAACAGAGACATGACCAGTTCCCGTCGGCGGGTATAGATAGCGGTCATGTCGTCGATGATGTCCTGCGGCCCTTCCAGGGCCACGATTCCCGCCTTTTGGATGGCGTTGAATATTCCGGAGTCGATATTGGATTTGACCCGGCCCACGGCCTCGATGACTTCCTCGCTTCCGGCTACCCAGCCGATGCGCCAGCCGGTCATATTATAGGTCTTAGACAGTGAGTGGAATTCGACGCCTACATCGAGAGCACCCGGCGTTGCCAGGAAGCTCGGGGCCTCGTAACCGTCGTAGGTGATCTCAGAATACGGAAAGTCGTGGGCCACGACGATCTCGTTTTCCTTCGCGAACTCGACTACCTCGGCGAAGAAGCCCTCTGCGACAATTGCTGAAGTCGGGTTGTTCGGGTAATTCAAAAACATCAGCTTCGCTTTCGCGGCCACATCCGCCGGGATAGCGCCCAGGTCCGGCAGAAAATTATTTTCGGCCAGCAGCGGCATGAAATGACTCTCTCCCCCGGCCAGGATCGTGCCGGAATTATAGACGGGATAGCCGGGGTCCGGCACTAATACGACATCGCCCGGATCGACATAGGCGATATGGATATGCGCGATACCTTCCTTTGACCCGACTAGCGGCAGAACCTGCGTGTCCGGATCTAGATCGACATCAAAACGCCTTTTGTACCAGCGGGAAATGGCCGCCCTGAACTCCGGCAACCCGAAATATGAGGGGTAGCGATGATTCACCGGATCATTGATCTCTTTACTCATCGCCTCGATGATATGTGCAGGAGTCGGCTCGACCGGATCGCCGATGCCGAGACTAATGACATCAACACCCTCTGCTCTCTTGGCCGCTATCTTTCTGTCGATCTCCGCGAATAGATACGGCGGTAGGTTGGCGATTCTGGTTGCGCTTTTCAATCCATCTCTCCTTGTATTTGACCCGTGAACACTTCTTCAGCCGGTCCCGTCATCATGACATTATCCGTCGACGACCACTCTATAAACAGCGTGCCGCCGGGCAAGTCTACCCGCGCGGAGCGGTCGCTCAATCCATTTAGGTGGGCCGCCACTAAGGCGGCGCAAGCACCCGTACCACAAGCGAGCGTTTCCCCTACCCCTCGCTCCCAAACGCGCACTTTCAGATGGTCCGCCGACTTGACCTCGACAAACTCGATGTTGGCTTTTTGCGGGAAGAGCGATGCGCTCTCAAGAAGCGCTCCCCTGCTCGCAACCGGCGCCTGAGCAACGTCATCGACGAACGTGACCGCGTGCGGGTTACCCATGGATATCGCGCTCAGACGATATTCCGTGCCTTTTATATCCAAACCCTCGTCGATAAAGCGCTCTAAGTCAGAATTTAGCGGTATCTTTGCCGCCGCCAACTCCGGGGGCCCCATATCAACCGTGATCGCGCCCACCGCCCCGTTCTCGACCGCCAACTCGACGTTCTTTATTCCCGCCCTCGTCTCGAGCGATAAAGCGGTGCTCCGCTCGATGTGGTCGAATATATATTTCGCAAAGACCCTGATGCCATTCCCGCACATCTCGGCGATCGAACCGTCGGCATTGTAATAGTTCATGAAGTAATCAGCCGTCTCGGACTCGTTCACCAAGATCAGGCCGTCGGCGCCGATGCCAAAGTGGCGGTCGCATAGCGACTTGATCGCACCAGGCGTCAGCTTAACAACGCCCTTCATGTCCTCAATGACGATGAAGTCGTTCCCCAAGCCCTGAGATTTTGTGAATTTTAGTAAACTCATGGGTCTAAGCTGGCTTAACTTACTATGAATCGCTTCTCGTTGACAAGCGCTGAGATGCGTTCAGCCACATTGCCGGCTTCGAGGCCGGTTACATCGAGCCAGTGGACCCGGGGATCAGCCCGGTACCAGGTCATTTGGCGCTTTGCGAACTGCCTCGTCCGCACCCTGATATCCTCCAGCGCCCCGTCTAGCGACTGTTCGCCTCTGAGGTAGGCGCCGAATTCCTTATATCCTAAGGCTTGCGCCGCCGTTTTCGATAGGCCGCCGTTTTGCTCATATACAGCGCGCACCTCTTCGACCAGGCCCGACTCGACCATTCGATCGACGCGCGCATCGATACGTGCGATAAGCTCAGCTCGGGGCAAGGTCAGCCCGACGATCATGAGGTCGTAGATGGACCGGCGCTCCTGCCAGCGGCGTCGTCGGACGGTGAACGGCAACCCTGTGCGCTCGAAAGCCTCGATCGCCCGGATGACACGCCGGGGATTGCCGGTCTCAACATGATCGAGCGCTTCGGGGTCGACGGCTTCCAAGCGCTCAAGTAATGCCTCTAGGGATTCGGCCGCCAGTTCCTCTAGCTCTTTCCGCCGCTTTGTGCCGGGTTCGTCGGCATGAAAGTCTAGCGGGTCGACCACGGCCCGGACATAGAGGCCGGAACCGCCGACAAGCAGCGGCAGGTGCCGGCGTTCGCAGATTTCGGCTATGGCTGCCCGCGCAGCCGCCTGAAACTGGACGACCGTAAACTCCTCGTGCGGCTCGACGATGTCTATCAGGTGGTGCGGGGCGGCCGATGTCAATTCCGACCCGGGTTTGGCGGTCCCGATATCCATGTTCCGATACACCTGCATGGAATCGGCAGACACGATCTCGCAGCCTCCCTCGCGAAGAGCAAAAGCGACCGCGACCTCCGACTTACCGGTAGCGGTCGGTCCGACGAGCGCCAAGACCTTCATCAGTAACGCGTGACCGTGAATCTTTGGAGTGCGACCGGCTCTCGGTCGGCGATGCCCGCCTTCTCCCTCGCTATAGCCACCTGATCTTCGACCGTATCCACACCTTCGTGGTCCGGCAGGAGCAGTCCGCGTTTGTCCTGGGTCTCGACAATGACGCCGAACTTTTTCGGGTCAAGCTCATCGAGAGAAGCAACGGGCTCCGGGGTCCCCAATACATCGACGGAGAATGTCAGATCCTCCAGCTCCCTGCTGGTTATTGGTGCAAATCGATGGTCCAGCGTGGCCGAACCAACGGCATTTTGGATGATCTCCTCGGCCAGCGATGGAGTGGTGGGGGCAACGGTCCCGATACAACCGCGGAGCGCGCCATGCTTTTTGACGCAGACGAAAGCGCCGCCCGGCTCGAGCCATTGCGCCCCGATCGCCGTCGACACTATCGGTAATGGTCTTCTGTTAACAACCGCCCGGACCGTCTCGCGCGCCAGGATCGTGGGATCAAACATCTTCAGCATCACTCGCCTCAAAGAGGGCGACAGCGTAACCGACCCCGAAAGGACCTTCGTGCGCCAGTGTGCCCCCCTCAAGTGTGAGATCTTCGAGCGCTCCGGCCAGAGCGATAAATGAACGCAATCCGCATTCAGCCGCCTGTTCAACGAGATCGGGATCGATTGTGGCGAGATCTTTAAGTCGGCGCGAATTGAAAATAGAAACCACTTCGCTCTCAAAACTTTCGCCGGCCGGTGAAAAACCGTATGGGCTCTCCGGGCTAAGTTTGTGCGATAGATCGCCGCTGGCCACGAACGCCACCTTGCGGCCCATCGCCTCGGCTGAGCGCTTGACCGCTCGGCCCCAGGCTTCATGATCTTGGTAGTCGAGTCCGGATATGGACAGCGAGACGATCGGTCGATCGTCCCCAATAAAGTAGTACGGGACCATCACGCCCCAATCCAGGCCGCGCGCGTCTTCTATACGTTGGACCGCCAAACCCGCGGTCTCGGCATCTGCGGCTATCGCCTGCGCCAGTTCAACATCGACGGGTAGATCAAACTCGATATCCGGGCGCCCGAAACGGGCGAACGATCCTTGTGCGCACTGCCCCGTCCGTACGGCGAAGGCCGCTTCTATCATCGGGCTGTGCGGCGAAATAAATACCAGGGTATCCGGCTGATGCTCTGCCAGAACGGCTCCGACGCGGTCTAAGGCCTCCGCAGTTGCCCGGACCTTGTCCGCCTCGGCTCCGCCGACGGCGGGGATCAACAGCGGCGGATGCGGAGCCACGATACCGGCTATAATGCTCATTGCTGCCCTTTCCCGATCAAAAACCAACTGAAAGCCTCGGTAAAGACGACCGGGACCGTCCGCCCGATCTGTTCGTCGGGGCCGTCAAGGTGGACGAGTCTGTTCGACCCCGTCCGACCGACCAGACGATTTCGCTCCTTCTTGCTATGCCCCTCGACAAAGACATCAAACCGTCTACCGATGAGTTCCTGGTGGCGCTCGAGCCCCGCTTGATTCTGAACCTCTGTGAGCCGTGAGAACCACCGCGACTTTTCCTCTCTTGGGACTGGATCATCATAGTCGGCCGCGGCCGTCCCCGGACGCGGCGAATAGATGAACGTATAAGCTAGATCGAATCGCACTTCTTCGACGACGGACAAGGTCTGCTCAAAGTCTTTTGCGGTCTCGCCGGGGAATCCGACCATGATATCGGTCGTGATGGCGACATCGGGGAGGCGTTCACGGATCATCCGCGCCAACCCCAGGTAATGGGCTGCCGTGTAGCGCCGACGCATCATCGCCAGGACCCGGTCGGAGCCCGCTTGCAGCGGCAAGTGGATGTGTGGACATAAGTTGTCACGGTTAGCCATCAAGTCGATCGTCTCGCCCATCAAGTCTTTCGGATGCGACGTAGTAAAGCGTATTCGTTTTAGGCCCGCCACATTCGAGATGCGGGCCAGTAGTTCAGTGAAAGCGGGCTCACCAAAGAGGTCTCGTCCGTATGAATTGACGTTTTGACCTAAGAGCGTGATCTCTTCGACCCCGTCGGCCGCCAGCGCCCGCGCGGCATTCTCCAGGTCGTCGATCGCCCGGCTCTTCTCCTGGCCACGGACCTGCGGGACTATGCAATACGAGCAAAAGTTGTCACAGCCGACGGTGATGGGCAACCAGGCGTGCCAGTCATGTCGGCGCTCGGCCGGCAAATCACCCGCGAATTCGGTCGTTCCTTCGAGTACCTCGCAGGCCGGGGCGCCGCTCAGAGCGGCCTTAGCCAAAAGCGCCGGCAGATGGGCCACATTGTGCGTGCCGAAGATGACATCGACATGCGGGTGGGTCTCGAGAATCGCGTCTCCGTCCTTTTGGGCCAGGCAACCGCCGATGGCTATCAATAACTCAGGTCTGTCTGCTTTGAGCTGTTTGAGCGCGCTTAACTGCCCGTAGGCGCGGTCATCCGCTGTCTGTCTGACACAGCAGGTGTTGAAAATAACCACATCCGCATCGTTTAGCTCCGGG
Organism: Actinomycetes bacterium; assembly: GCA_030666075.1. GTDB lineage: Bacteria > Actinomycetota > Aquicultoria > CAJVYJ01 > JAUVQD01 > DAOUYN01. Next base: position 6,950 of record DAOUYN010000047.1, read on the forward strand.
ACCTCGAGGTAGCCGTCAGCAGCCAATAACCCGGCGATTCGCTCTGAGTCGTCCTTATTCATTTGACACCCGAAGGTCTTCAACGCGTAAGA